>DATDIC010000455.1:0-5810 GCA_036521275.1 Acetobacteraceae bacterium | reverse complement strand
AGCGACTTTTCCTCCGGTAGAAGCACCGGCCCGCCAATTCCGACGATCGCTGCTTTCATTCAGTCCTGGCCTGACCCGCAGGCCCGGAGGCGGTGGATGCGGACCGTTCAACGGCGCGTGCCGTCATCGTCGTGAGAGCGGGGAAGGCGCCGGCGGGCATGGATCGCCGCTTTCGCGGCGATGACGGCAACGGGCGCGGCGATGACGGCACCGGGCCCGGCGATGACGGGAACGGGCGCGGCGATGACGGCAACGGGCCTAGCGATGACGAGAGCAATGCACCTGGCGTCGAACGATGGCCAGCGGCGGCGGTCACACGGCTTCTAAGAGCGCAGCACGTCACACCCTTCGCCTTTCGCCCGCACCTTGTCGCAGAACCCCTTCGCCTCCGTGGGATCGGTGAACCCGCCGGTGCGGACCCGCCACCAGGTATGGCCGCTGATCTCGGTTCGGCTGACCACCGGCTGACGGCCACGCAGAAGGTCGGGGAAGCGGCGCTGGAGCAATGACCACTGGTCCTTGGCAGCCTGTTCAGTGGGAAGTGCGCCGAGCTGGACCATCATGTGGCCCGCAGCCGGCACAGGCTCGGCGGCTGATGGCACCTTCGGTGCAACCGGTGCGGCGGTTGCAGCGGGTTTCCCCGCGCTGGCTAGCGCGGGAACCGCGGGCGCGACCGGCTGCGGCGGAGCAGCAACGCTCGCCACCGGCATCGGGGCGGGCTGCACCGGGGCGCGCAGCGCCTGCGGATCAGGCGCCTCGGGCGGCGGCGCCAGCTTGCCCCCGGTGGGATCCATGGTCCCCTGCGACAACAGGTCCTCGTTGGCGGAAAGCTGCATTCCCCCCGCATCGGCCGGCTTCACGCGCATCGGCCCGGCCGGCGGGGCAATCACCGGCACGCCGCCGCTGCCGTGGCCGATAACCGACCAGGCGCCGACCACCACCAGAAGGGCGCTTCCGAGCGCCACCGCGATGACGGCCAGACGTTTCGTTGCCGGGTCCATGCCGCGCGACGGGACCCGATAGGTTGGGGTCCGCAGATTCACCTCATCCGTCACAGACTCTCCTTTCCGCCCAGGGCAGCTCCGCCCAGGTCAGCGCATTTCCTCGACCGGCGTCACGCCCATCACCGCCAAGCCGGACCGGATCACCACCGCTGTCGCAGCCACCAGCGCGAGTCGCGCGAAGCTGTCGGCGGGTCGTTCGGCTTGCAGGAAACGCAGCGTGGCGTCGTCCTTTCCTCTATTCCACAGCATATGAAAGTCGGCCGCCAAGTCATAGAGAAAAAACGCGATTCGGTGTGGCTCAGTGGCCTGGGCGGCAGCTTCCACGGTGCGCGGCCAAGCGGCCAGGCGGCGGATCACCGCAAGTTCCGGGTCGGCTTGCAGCGACTCCAGCGACTGGCCCGCCAGCACCGCATCGCCCGTGCGATCGGCGCCGAACATCTCCGCCGCCGCGCGCAGCACCGACCGGCACCGCGCATGCGCGTACTGCACGTAGAACACCGGGTTGTCGCGGCTCTGAGCCACCACCTGGTCCAGGTCGAACTCCATCTGGGCGTCCGCCTTGCGGGTCAGCATGGTGAATCGCACCGCGTCCTTGCCGACCTCGTCGATCAGGTCGCGCACGGTCACGAAGCTGCCGGCCCGCTTGGACATGCGCACCGGCTCGCCGCCGCGCAGCACGTGCACGATCTGGCACAGCACCGCGTCCAGCCTCGCCGTGCCATGCGACACCGCGGCCACCGCCGCCTTCAGCCTTGGCACGTAGCCGCCGTGGTCGGCGCCGAGCACATCGATCAGCAGCCGGAAGCCGCGCGCCACCTTGTCGGCGTGATAGGCGATGTCATTGGCGAAATAGGTGTTGGAGCCGTCCGACTTGCGCAGCGGCCGGTCCACGTCGTCGCCATACCCCGTGGAGCGGAACAGGGTCTGCGGCCGTGGTTCCCAGTCCTCCGGCACCTTGCCCTTCGGCGGGTCCAGCGTGCCCTCATAGACCAGGCCTTCGCCACGCAGGCGCTCGATCAGCGAATCCGCCGCCCCGCTCTCCAATAGCGCGCGTTCGGAGGTGAACACGGCCTGATCCACCCCCAGCGCATGCAGGTCGGCGCGGATCTGCTGCATCATTGCATCGATGGTGAAGTCGCGGACGGTGGAAAGCCAGTGTTCCGCGGCGGCGATCCCCAGGTCGGGTTGCGCCAGGCTGGCGCCATACCTGGCCGCAAGCTGCTCTCCCACCGGTATCAGGTAGTCGCCGCCATATTGTAGCCCGCCGGGCACTTGTTCGCTGAACTGTTCTTCCGTCAGCTTGCTGCCGATCGCCTGCAGGTAGCGCCAATAGGCCGCCCAGGCGAGTGCCGTCACCTGCGCGCCGGCATCGTTGATGTAGTATTCCTTGGTAACGGAATATCCGGCCTTGGCGAGCAGGTTGGCCAGCGCATCGCCCACGATGGCGCCGCGGCAATGGCCGACATGCAACGGACCGGTCGGATTGGCGGACACGTATTCCACATTCACCGGCACATGATTGCCGATGTTGCTATCCCCGTATGATTCGCCGGCCTGGAGGATCGAGTGAATCACGCGGCGGAGCCGGGTCTTTTCCAACGTTATGTTCACGAAGCCGGGGCCGGCGGGCTGTGCGTCCGCGTAGCCTTCATAGCCCCTGATCGCCCCGCTGACGGCCGCGGCGATGTTGCGGGGCGGCTGTCCGATCGCTTGCGCCGTCACCAGCGCGACGTTGGATGACATGTCGCCGTGGCGAAGGTCACGCGACGGGGTGACATCCACCTTATCCAGTATGTCCTGGGACAGGCCTGGGTGATCCTGCTGGAGGGCTTTGATTACGTCGGCTTTGACCTCGGTGAAAATATCCGTTGTGAAAGGAGGCTTGGTCATGAGATTTCACCTTGTTATGCGGTGCGCGATAGGCCGCTGACGGGCGGCGTTGCGCCGGTATCGCGGCCGACCGCTATCGCACCGCCGCGTCTAGCAATGGCATCGTTTCGGCATGCGCGGCGGTTGCCAGCCCGGCATCAAGTGTCGCCGGAGAAACGCCATCGCGGCGCTCCACCGCGAGAATGGCGAACGCATGACCCGCCACTGGATGATCTGCATCGTCCACCACGCAGCATGCCGTCACCGACGCGTCCAACATGAACGGCATCAGTATTTGTGGTCTTCATGGCGAGTGATCACGAGGGTTTCTCCCGCTTCCATTTCGTCGAGAAGCTGGGGGAGGTGGGTTTGGGCTTCGGAGGCCTGAATGTGGCGCATTGGCAAACTTCGATTGGTCCATTCGACTAGTCTAACTTAGGGCCTGTCATGAAATAACCGGATCGACCGTCATTCCCGCGAAAGCGGGAATCCAGCAGCGGCGGCCTGGATTCCCGCTTTCGCGGGAATGACGAGTCGAACGACTCCTTAGCGAGTGCCGCTAGGTCGGGCAACGGCTCGCTGACGGATCCGCTCGCGGCATTCACCCGGATACCGTGATATCGGTCAGCCGGCGGTACTCGTCCATCGCATACCTGTCCGTCATTCCGGCGACGTAATCGCCCACCGTGGTCGCTGCCCGCTGGGTGCGGGCTTCACCGGCCCGGGCGCGCCAGTCATCCGGCAGCAGCGAAGGGTCGGCGTGCAGCAGGCGGAACAGCTCTTCCGTCAGCCGACGCGCCTTCGCCGTCATCCGGTTGACCCGCCAATGCCGGTACATCCGCGCGAACAGGAAATCCTTGATGGCCTGATTCGCCTCCGCGATCGGCTCACTGAACCCCACAATCCGCCGCCGGGCCCGCCTGATCCCGTCGGCATCGCGCGGCGCCAGCTTGCCTAGCCGGCGCTGCGTCTCCTGGATGACGTCGGTCACCATCGTGTCGATCACGCGCCGGATCGTCTCATGCCGCAGCCGCGGCGGCGGCACATCGAGGCTGGCCAGCCGGGCCGCCCTCACCGCATCTCCCACCACCGGCAGATGCATCGCATCCTCTGGGCTGAACAGACCCGCCCGCAGCCCATCATCCAGATCATGGCTGTGATAGGCGATGTCATCCGCCAGCGCCGCGACCTGCGCCTCGGCCGAAGCGTGGGTGCCGAGATCGAGCTTATGCCGCTCATTGTACTCGGCGATGTATCCGGGCGGCCGCGGCACAGGACCGTTGTGCTTGACCAGGCCCTCCAGCGTTTCCCAGGTCAGGTTCAGCCCGTCGAACGCCGCGTAACGGCTCTCCAGCAGCGTAACCACGCGCAGGCTCTGGGCATTATGATCGAACCCGCCATAGGCCTTCATCGCCAGTTGCAGCGCGTCCTCCCCGGCATGGCCGAACGGCGGGTGGCCGAGGTCGTGGGCCAGCGCGAGCGCCTCCGTCAGGTCCTCATCCAGCCCCAGCG
The DNA here is from genome assembly GCA_036521275.1 of Acetobacteraceae bacterium. Taxonomy (GTDB): domain Bacteria; phylum Pseudomonadota; class Alphaproteobacteria; order Acetobacterales; family Acetobacteraceae; genus DATDIC01. The sequence continues at coordinate 1,425 of DATDIC010000455.1, read as the reverse complement.
CGCGTGCCAACGATCGTGCGATCTGCGCCACCTCGATGGAATGGGTCAGCCGCGTGCGGAAGAAATCGCCTTCGTGATTGACGAAAACCTGGGTCTTGTACTGCAGCCGACGGAACGCGGTGCTGTGGACGACCCGGTCGCGGTCGCGCTGCCAGGGCGAACGGGTCGGCGCCTCGGGTTCGGGGTGCAGCCGGCCGCGGCTGGTCTCGGCGCGGGCGGCGTAGGGCGCGAGCATCATGGCGGCCGGGCTTACACCGGGGCATCCGCCGCTTCAAATTGACGCGCCTCGGGCTTATGTTCCACCCCATGGATGTCACCACGGAATTTGGCCTTACCGAGCGCGCTGCCGCCCGGATCGCCGAGATCATCGCGGCTGAAGGCCGCCCCTCCGCCCTGCGTGTCGCCGTACTGGCCGGCGGGTGCAGCGGCTTCCAGTACCGGTTCGAGCTGGACGCCGCCCCGCAACCGGACGATCGAGTAATCGAGCGTGGCGAGGCCAGGGTGCTGGTGGATCCCGCCAGCCTGGACCTGCTGGCGGGCGGCGAGCTGGACTACACGAACGAACTCATGGGCAGCCATTTCGCCGTGCGCAACCCCAACGCGAAATCGGCCTGCGGGTGCGGGACAAGCTTTTCCGTTGACTGACATCACCGTCGCTGATCCCGCGTGAAGATCGCCACCTGGAACGTCAATTCGATACGCCAGCGCGAAAAGCATGTGTGCCGCTGGCTGGAAAGCGCCCAGCCGGACATCCTGCTGTTGCAGGAGATCAAGTGCGAAGCCCAGGCGTTCCCGGCTCTGTCTTTCCACGGGCTGGGCTACACATCGGAAGCGATAGGGCAGAAGGCCTATAACGGGGTCGCCGCGCTGTCGCGGATCCCGTTCACGGTCACGCACCGCCGGCTGCCGGGCCAGCCGGACGAAGACTTCCAGGCACGCTATATCGAGATCGAAGCTGACGGGATCACCATCATCGGCATCTACCTGCCGAACGGCAATTCGGGCGGGGAAACCGGCTACGCTTACAAGCTCGCCTGGACCGACCGGCTGATAGACCGCGCCGAGGCGCTACTGGACGCCGACCGCCCGACACTCATCGCCGGCGATTTCAACATCTGCCCGGCCCCGGAGGATGCCGCCCCCGGCACGTTGCCCCCCACCGACGCGCTGATACGGCCGGAAACCCGCGTCCGCTTCCGCCGCCTGCTGTGGGCTGGCATGACGGATGCGGTGCGCGCGTTGCACCCACACGGACCCGTTTACACTTTCTGGGATTATCAGGCCGGCGCGTGGCAGCGCGATCTCGGGCTGCGCATCGACCATGTTCTGCTATCGCCGACGCTGGCGGAACGAGTCACCTACGCGGAACCGGATCGCGGCGAACGCGGCCAGCCGCAACCATCCGATCATGTGCCCGTGGTGGTC
>DATDIC010000454.1:0-7488 GCA_036521275.1 Acetobacteraceae bacterium | reverse complement strand
CGATCACGCTGCGGGGGCCGGGCAGCACGACGGGCGAAACCAAGCCATAGGCCGTAGCAGCCCACCATGCGAGCAGCAATCCGGCCACGGAGACCAAGCCCGCAAACCGCTGGACCCGCTGACTGAGCGATCCCAGCAGCGCCGGCCGCGACGCCCGAAACGACGCCGGGGCAGGGAGATCTATGGTTGCTGACACGCGAGCTTTCCCCGTTATCCGCGGCCGGCCCAGGGAACCAGCCGGCGGCGCGCGTTTTCCAGCGCGCCATCGACCAGGAACCCGATACAACCGATCGCGATGATATCGATGAACACGATGCTGGTTTGGCCGTACTGACTGGCATTCCATACCATCCAGCCAAGCCCGCTCGATGCGCCGATCATTTCCGCCGCCACGAGCGCGCCGAATGCGTAACCGAAGCCGATGCGAATACCGGTCAGGATCTCCGGCAGGGCGGACGGCAGGATGACGAAGCGGGTCAGACAGATCCCATCGAGGCCGAGGGAGCGGGCACCCTGGACACGTTCGGCGCGCACGGCGCCGATGGCCTGCGACGTGGTCAGCACGATCGGGATCAGCGCGGCGAGCATCAGCAGGAGGACCTTCGATCGCTCGCCGATCCCGAGCCAGCCGACGAGCAGGCCGAGAATTCCGAGTGGGGGAATGCAGCGAACGAACTCGAAGATCGGATCGAACAGCGCCTTGACGAGCGCGTTGGTGGCGGTCAGGTAGCCGGTGGCGACGCCGATCCCGATCGCCAGGAGCATCCCGGCGGCGAGCCGAAGCAGGCTGACGAGCAGACTCCCCCACAGGGACGCGTCACCGTAGCCGTTGACGGCGACATCAAGAAAATCCCGCAGGACCTGGCTGGGGGCAGGCAGTTCATAGGGCGCCATCAACCCGGCCATCGTGACGGCCTGCCAGGCGGCCAGACCCACGCAAAGCGACAGGATGGAGCGCCGGGGGATCGCGCCTGGCATTCTGTGCAGCATCGATGACGCCGTCGGCTACTGAAGATATTGCGGATCGACGGTGCGCACGACCGCGTCCAGGGATGGCGTGGCCCGCACCTTGCCGCTTTCGTGCATCACCTGCCAGATGGACATGAAAGCATCGGCCAGGTGACCGGGGCGTTCCGGAACACCCAACCATTTGTCGCTGCGCGACTCTTCGGCCGTTGGGAAGGTGTCTTCCGCGAGTTGCGCCAGCATCTGTTCGGCCGACGCAGCGCCCTGAAGACTGTAGATCGCCTGTGCTGCTTCCGCGGGATTGGCGCGAATGAAACGGGCACCCTTGTCCAGCGCGCGCACGACCGCGCGAATGACCTCCGGGTGCTGGTTGGCAAATTCGCCGCGCACGATCCAGACGTCCCAGCCGGCGTTGTATTTACCGTCGCTGTCCTTCACGATCTGGCCGTCGGTGACCAGCTTGTGTCCGCCCATTGCAGCGAGGCGGGAGAACCAGGGATCCCAGATGTAGGCGCCCTGGATATCGTTCCGCTCCCATGCGGCGGCCAGCGCCGGGGGATCGAGGTTGACCAGGGTCACATTCCCGGTCGGGACATTGTAGGTCTTGAGCGCGCCGCGCAGCATGACATCGCCGGAGGTGCCGAGCGGGGTGGCGATGCGCTTGCCGACGAGGTCCTGCATCGACGCGATGCCTGGCTTCACCGCCAATCCTTCGCCGCCGGAAGGATCATCGGCCATCATGAAGACCCTGACCGGCAACTGGTTGGCGATCAGCGCGACCGCGGCGGCGCCGTACAAGGCGATGTCGAGCGAGCCGGACTGGAGCGCCGCGGTTTGCGCCGGCCCGGTTTCCAGCCGCATGAACGCGAGCTTTACATGCAGCGGGCGTAGTTCCTCGTCGAGAAATCCCTTTTGCAGCGCCACGGAAAATGAAGCGGCGCAGATGCAGGATCCCTGGGTGATGCGTACCGTAAGATCGTCGGCGCGTGCCGGGGCGCCGCCGGGCACCAGCCCGGAAAGCGACAGAAGCCCCGCCACGATCGCTGCCTTGACGCTTCGGCTCAGGGAAGCTGATTGGTTGCTCATTTCACGTCTCCGGTTTGCTGCGTGTTCGGATTGGACATCAGCAAGGCCAGCAGGCGAGCCTGCGCCGCGACGAACGCGGTCGTGGTCTTGACCGCGGCGCCTTCTCCGGCCAGTGCGCGCTCGTTGTAATCGAGCCGTTCACGCGCAAGGATGCGGCCTGGCCGTGGCGACATCACCAGCACCTCCGTACTGAGGTACACGGCCTCCTCCACGCTGTGCGTGATGAGGAAGAAGGTGCGTCGCGTCCTGCCCCAGATATCGAGCAGGAAGTCCTGCATGAGCTGGCGTTGCAGCGCGTCGAGCGCGCCGAGCGGTTCATCCAGCAGAAGTACCGGCGATTCCGCGGCGAGTGCGCGGGCGAGCGACACGCGCTGCTGCATGCCGCCGGAGATTTCATAGATTGCATGGGTCGCGTAGTCGGACAGGCCGACGAGATGCAGATAGGAGGCAACGATCTCGCGGCACTGGCGACGCTTCAAACCACGGGCGCGCAGCGCCAGCCCGACATTGTCCTGCACGTCGAGCCAGGGCAGCAGCGCGGCGGTTTGCTGATGAACGACGGCACGGTCCGGCCCGGGCGCGCCGACCGGCTCGTCGTTCACCCTGACGCAGCCCGACGTGGGCGGGATAAAGCCGGCGATGGCGTTCAACAGCGTGGTTTTTCCGCAGCCTGATGGACCTATGACACTGACGAATGCGCCGGCCGGCACGTCGAAGGTGATCTCGTTGATGGCATCGGCGACGCCGCCGGCTGTCTGGTAGGCGACGCCCAGCCGATCGATGGTCAGTCGAGCGCCCTGGCAGGACGCGCGTTCGACGATGGGTCGGGTGCGGTCGTGAACGGCCATCTCCATGCGTGCGGTCCCAGCGGAGGTTTGCGGCGGCCCCGATCGCGGGGCTGTTCCATCTATCCTGAGCGGGGGCTGGTATCCCCCGTCATTCGCTGCACTGAAGTTCGGGGTTCCAGAAGTAAGAGCGCCGTCAGACGGGGAGCGGACGCGGTTGCACGCGGCGCCGGGGCGCGCGATGTTCGGGTGGAAACGATGCGGAACGAAGAAGCTCAGGACGCGCCATGCTCACCGGGCTGCAGGCTTATGACATCAAGTTGCTGAAGACATTTTCCGCGGTCGTGGATTCAGGAGGATTCACCGCGGCCCAGGGGCGGCTCGGGCGCAGCCTGAGCGCGATTTCCGGCGATGTGCAGGCTCTTGAGCTGCGGCTGGGCAGCCCGCTGTGCCGACGGGGCAGGTCGGGATTCGCGCTGACCGACTATGGCCGACAGATCTACGATGCCTGCCACCACCTGTTCGAAGCGGTGACGCGGTTCGAGTCGGAGGTCGAGTTGTCGTCGGAGCAGCTTGTCGGGCCGCTGCGCATCTCCGTCAACGAGGGGCAATTGACCGATCCGAGCTTTGTGCTGGCGGCGGCGCTGGGCCGCTTTCTTGACCGCCCGAAGAACCGCGTGCGGCCGAGCATCATGATCACGTCGTTCGAACGGACACTGGAGATGCTGATCAACAACGAGCTTGAGATCGGGTTTGGCTATTTCTTCAAGATGGAGCATCCGAATGTCGAGTTTCTGCCGTTGTACGTCGAGGTCAATCAGCTTTATTGCGGGAAAGGGCACACGCTGTTCACCGCCAGTCCGCAGAGCCTGACGTGGGAGCGAATACGGCAATGCAAATTCGTCTGGCGGGGTGATCGCATTCGCGGGCATCACCCGTCGGTATTCGCCGGATCCGAGATCGAGATAGGTTCGTCCGGCATGACGCCGGAGAGTCGCGCCTATCTGATCCTTTCGGGCCACTACCTGGGATACCTGGCGGAGCATCAGGCGGCGCGGTGGGTGCAGGCCGGGATGCTTCGGCCGCTGCTGCCGGACGTACTGGGCCTGGACGCGACCGCGCAGGCCGCGATCAGGAAGAACGCGAAGCTGCCTCGGCATGTGCGGACATTTCTGGCCGACTATTTTCTCGTGGCGCAGGAGAGCGGCGTGCCGCCGCTGGCCACCTTCCCGGAGTGATGGCGAAGGAGGGCATCGGGACAGGATTATCCCACACGGCGACGGGTGACATGGTTGGCACCGGCCTGCGCTGCATCCCACATCATCCGTGGATCAAAGGACTCCGCGGCAAACATGGTAAGAATGACAACACCGGCAAAAGCGACCGCCCCCAGCCCCGGATCGATCGTCACGACAGCGCCGAACTGCACCAATGCGATCAGGATCGATTCCATGAAGATGTCGATCATCGACCAGCGGCCGATCGTGTTCACGATCCGGTAGAGCACCGTCCGCTGCCGCAACTGCCATGCCGAGCCGGTCTGCGTCGTGACCAGCAGCAGGACCAGCCCGACAACCTTCAGGCAGGGCACCCCGATACTGGCGAGAAACACCAGCAAGGCGAGCGGCCAGAGGCCCCCATCGAGCAATTCGCGCGCACCGCCGATGATCGTATGAGGGGCGCCGGAGCCGAGCTCGATGAAGGCCAGAACTGGCAGCACGTTGGCGGGCACGTAGAGCAACGCCGCCGCTGCAACCAGGGCCCAGGTTCGGGAAACGCTGTTCGGTTTGCGCTCATCCAGCCGAGACCCGCAGCGCGGACAATGCGAGGGCCCATGCGCGCCCGGCAGACTCACCAAACTGCAAATGTGGCAGGCGCACGCCCCAGCGGTCGGTCCTGTCGCGACGGCAGCCGCATGATCAACCGGCGCGTCGCGCAGTCCGCGCCGCTCCATCTCCTCCCACACCGCTTGCCGATCCAGCACCGCGTCCGCCGACACCAGGGCGATCATCAGCCCGATCAGCGAAAACACCGCGACGCCGATCTCGATATGCACCATGCTCGGCAGCTCGGCGTAGGCGACGAACACGCCGAGCAGAAATACGTCGATCATCGCCCACGGGCGGACCCGCTCGGCCCAGCGGAACGCCGAGCGCAAATGCAACGGCGGATGCGCCATCCGCAGACCGGCCAGAACGTAAGTCAGCAAGCTCAGGCGCAGCAGCGGCGCGCCAACCGTCATGAACCCAACGACCAACGCCAGCTCCCATATCCCGTGCCGGCCAAATCCGAACGGGCCGGACAGTACGGTAGCAGAGCGAAACATCCCCAACGTGCTGACCGTCATCAGTGTTGTCGCGCAACTGATCAGCAACAGGCAGAGCGACGTCAGGTTCAGCGCCAATCCACGGCCCAGCGGGTCATGCCGCGTCCGCCGCAGCACCGCGTCACAGCGGAGGCAGCGCGCCACGCTGCCGGGCAGCATGGACGGTACCACCTGGAACTGCCCGCAGTCGCGGCATTCGCGCAGCCTGGGCGGTGTGATCGCGCCAGTCGCGGCGGCGGTCCGGTGGGGCTCGCCTGCCATCGTCGCCGCGCCGGGCATGGCGCCGCTCAGCGCGCGGCTCCGGGCCGACGCAGCATGTCGGCAATCAGGTCGGCGAGCTGGCCGAGGGCGATACTCGTTGCCCGTACCTCATCAGCGGTGGCGGGCGAGGCGATCGGCACCGAGGTGCGGAGGCTGCGGGTCACCTCGCCACGGCTCGGCTTGGTGAATTCGACCGCGGCCTGCGCGTCGAAGACCAACGCACCCGACCGATCCTTGTCCATCCGCTGGATATTCACCTCGACCGTGGCGTTCTCCGGCGCCGAGATCGCACCGTTGCTGCTGATCACCGTCGTGCCCGGCAGGCGCTGGGTGAGATCCTCGGACAGCACCCGGCCGATCATTTGCGCGATCGGTTCGCCCCAGACGTCGTTGGAGAGCACGTCGAGCCGATAATCCTCCGACGAGCGCACGATTTCCGGCCGCTCCAGGTAACGCGCAACCGCGACCTGGTGCAGCACGACGATGCGCGGGCCGCCAGGTAGCGACCTGCCAGGAACTGCCGCCATTGTGTAAAGCGACGGATTGGGCGACGTGCAGGCGGCGAGGCCGGCAGCCGCACCGGAGCAGAGCAGGAATGTTCGCCGGCGCACGCTTTGCTACTCCGATCCGCTGTTGGTTCGGCCGCGGATCAGCGCTTCCGGATGACGGTCGAGCAGATCGGCCAGCACCCGCAACGATTGCACCATATCGCTGAGTTGCGCCATCATGTGGTCGAGGTCGCGATGGAATTTCGAGTCCTCGCCGTAGCCCCCATTGGTCGAGACCACCAGCTTGTTGGTGTTGGCCAGCATCGCCTGCAAGCTTGCCGTCATCGCCGGCAACTCGCGCAGCGCGGGTGTCGCCGCGGTATCGAGCCGCTTGATCAGAGCCTGCGTCGCGGCCATCGTCGCAGCCATGGACTGTAACGCCTGCTTGGCTTCCGGCCCCGCGGTCAGCGCGTTCGTGCTGGCCAGCAGCGCGTTGAGGTTGTCTCCGATCTGCTCGAACGGCATTTGATTAACCTTCGCCAGCAGGTCGGTGACGGACTGGCCGATGTCGGCAAACTGTCCGCCGACCGTGGGGACCACCATCACGCCGTCCTGCATCGAAATTGCAGCCGGAGGAGCATTCGGGAAGAAATCGAGCGCAATCGTCATTGAGCCGGTGAGCAGATTGGAGCTGGCGATCTGGGCGCGCATCCCATGCTTGACCAGGAACTCGGCGTTCTGCAGCGGCCCATGCTTGGCTGCTTCGGCACTATTGGCGATGCGTTCCGGATCGATCTGGAACCGCACCGGGGTTCGGATCGTATCCGCCTTGGCGTCGTATTCGACGGAAACCCCGGTGACCTCGCCGATGCGCAGGCCGTGGAACGTCACCGGCGAACCGGGCGCGAGTCCCGCCACCGAGCCGGGGAAGTAACCCATCGCCAGCAGCCGGCGGCGGTACGACGCATTCTCTGCTGATTCAAAGTCTGCGTAGAGCGGAAACACCTGATTGGCCGTACTGACTGGTGTGGCGAGCGCTTCCTCCGTTGTGTCGAACGCCACGCCGCCCAACAGCAGGGCCTGGATGGATTCCATCTGCACCTTGACGCCGCCGCCCCCCAGCGTCACCGCCACGCCGGAGGCGTTCCAGAACCGCGAACCTGCATGCACGTAGGTGTCGAACGGTGAACGAACGAAGACATGAATGGTCACGTCCTTTGCCATGTCGCCGAGATCCCATCCGAGCACGGTGCCGACATCGATGCTGCGGAAGAACACCGGCGACCCAACGCTGACAGAGCCGACGCGGTCCGCGTGCAGCAGGAATGTACGGCCCGGCTGGTTGGAGGTGAGTACGGGGGGATTCTCCAATCCGGTGAAGTGCAGCGACTTCTCGCCGCTTACTGAGGACGGAAGTAACTCGATATAAGATCCTGAAATCAGTGTATCGAGCCCCGATATGCGACCGGCGAAAAGACGCGGGGTCACGACCCAGAATTTCGCCTGGTTGGTGAGGAATGGAATTGCCTCCCGGCTCATTTGTGCCGTGACCACCACGTGTGACGCATCCGGACTC
>DATDIC010000453.1:0-2153 GCA_036521275.1 Acetobacteraceae bacterium | reverse complement strand
GGCGCGGTGCGCTCTTGCCGCACCGTTTCACCCTTGCCCGCAGGCCTGACGGCGTGTGGGCGGTTTGTTTTCTGTGGCACTTTCCCTGGGGTCGCCCCCGCCGGCCGTTAGCCGGCACCGTATTCCCGTGGAGCCCGGACTTTCCTCTGATCCCCGGGGTAGACCCCGGCGACAGCGACCGTCCGGCCGTCTGGCGAAGGAGAGTTGGCGGGGCGACAGGGTGTTCGTCAAGGCGGGGGTTCCGGGGCCAGGTTGAGAACCGGCCCAGCGCGTCCACATTGCTGGCGCATCCCGGGGAGATGGTTCCGGGCGATTCGACGGCGGTGGTTGGGGGCGAGGTCGCGTGGTTAGGAGTGGTTCGAAACAACTGCGCCAGAAGGTTGGCTGAAAGGGCTTGGCATGAAGCAGCGGCTCGCAACCCTGTTGGTCAGCCTGGTCGCGACCGGTCTCTTTCTGGGCATTGCCGTCCTGGGCCGTGGCGGATTCGGTGCCTTCTTCTCCCAACCGGCGCTGACGGCGGTTGCCGTCATCACTCTCGGCCTGACGGTGCTGGCGGGCTTTACCGAGGGAAACCTCAGTTCCGGGCAGCAGGAAGATCGCGCCAACCGTTGGGTTTTGGTGGCCTTCATATTGATCGCTCTGGCCGGCGCGTATGTCCCGGCCTATTCGGACCGAACAGGGTTCTGGACCTTCGGCGGCAATGGTGTCCGCTGGTTCGGCGTCACGTTGTTTGCTGTCGGCGGCATCATCCGCATCTGGCCGGTCTTTGTGCTCGGCCGGCGATTCAGCGGGCTGGTCGCGATCCAGCCCGGACACCAACTGGTTACGACCGGCATCTATAGCGTCATCCGCAATCCGAGCTATCTCGGGTTGCTCATCACCGCGGTCGGATGGGGTGTCGCGTTCCGATCCGCGATCGGTGTTCTGCTCGCGCTGCTCAACATCCCACTGGTGATCGTGCGCATGCGGTCGGAGGAGAAGCTGCTGCGGTCCCATTTCGGGGCCGCCTATGACGCGTATTGCGCGCGCACGTCGCGGCTGATCCCCGGCCTCTATTGAGGCGGCGATCCGGCCGACTTGCGTCCGATCGGGATTGCAGCACAGCGAAGTCCTCGTAAGGTGCTGTTGCCACCTGAGGAGGCGCACGCATGACGTCCTATCGTCCCACCGTCTATGGCACCCGCCACGCGGTGTCGGCCGGGCATTATCTCGCAACGATGGCCGGGTTCTCGATCCTGGAGGCGGGCGGCAACGCGATCGATGCCGGCTGCGCCGCCGGGATCGCGCTCGGCATTCTGCAGCCGGACCTGGTGAATTTCGCCGGGGTGGCGCCGATCATCCTGCGGCTGGCGGATGGTACAGTTGAAACGATTGCTGGCCTGGGCCACTGGCCGCGCGCGCTCGATCCGCAACTGTTCATGCGCGAGCATGGCGGCCGCATCCCGGAAGGTGTGCTGCGGACGGTCGTTCCGGCCGCGCCCGATGCCTGGATCACCGCGCTGGAGCGCCACGGGACCATGAGCTTTGGCGATGTTGCCGCCTCGGCCATTCGCTTCGCCGCCGACGGTTTCGCGGTAAACCCGCTGCTTGCCCAATCCATCCGCGCCCATGAGGCGGACTACGCGCGATGGCCGCAGAACGCGGCAATTTTCCTGCCCGGCGGCAAACCGCCGCAGGTGGGCGACAAATTCGTCCAGTCGGATCTGGCGAAGACCATCACCTACATGGTCGATCAGGAAAAGGCCGCCAGTGGGCGCGGCCGGGCGGCTGGACTGGCGGCCGCCCGCGACGCCTTCTATCGGGGCGATATCGCGCGCGAGATCGTCGCCTTCCATAAGCACGAAGGCGGCCTGCTCTCGGCCGAGGACCTCGCCACCTACCGGTCCCGCCTGGAACCGGCGGTCCGTCGCTTCTGGCGCGGCCACGAGGTGATGGTGTGCGGTCCGTGGTGCCAGGGACCCGCCCTGCTGGAAGCCCTGCTGCTGGTCGAGCAGGTCGGGCTTGGCGGCCTTGCGCATAATTCCGCGCCCTATCTGCACGTGCTTGTCGAATGCCTGAAACTCGCCTTCTCCGACCGCGAGCAGTTTTTCGGCGATCCGCAGTTCGTGGACGTGCCGCTGGATTATCTGCTGGCTCCCAAAACCATCGCCCGC
>DATDIC010000452.1:0-2397 GCA_036521275.1 Acetobacteraceae bacterium | reverse complement strand
CGATCTCGGGGCCGAAATCGCTTGCATCGACCCGGACCTGTCCACCCCGCTCAGCCGTTATCTCCACCACGGCAACAAGCTCATCAGCGATGCCGCTGCGGCGCGGGACGCGTTCGCAGCCGCCGAGCTGATCGTCTGCGCCGGCGCACCGAGCGAACTCGCCCGCCGCGGCTGGGACACGCCAATGCTGCGACAGACCAACCCGGGTGCGCCGATCGTCTACATCGCCCCCTTCGGCCAGACCGGACCCCGCGCCGAAGATCCGTCGACCGACCTGACGCTATTTTTCGCCAGCGGCATCGCCCGCATGCTCACCGGGCAGGTGGAGGACCTGGCGGAACCGCCGCTCAGCCCAGTGGGCGAGCAATCCGCGTTCATCGGCGGGCTGGCGGCGGCCTGCGCCGGGATGCACGCGGCGCTGCGGCCCAGCGCGGCGGTGATCGACGTCTCGATCCAGGAGGCGCTCGCCACCCTGGCAATCGGGGAGCTGGCGCGCGTGGGCCTCGGAGGTAACGCGTTTTCGCGCCGCCGCGTCGCCGACGGCAACGGCGCGACCGTGACCATCCTGCCGGCCAGCGACGGGTTCGTGGCCATCTCGCCGCGCGAGGATCGGCAGTGGCAGGCTTGGCTGACCGTCATGGGCTCGCCCGGCTGGGGCAGCGATAAGCGCTTTGCGCGCAAACCCGATCGGGTCGCCAACTGGGATGCGCTGCATGCGCTGATGTCGGCCTGGAGCCGCCAGCATTCCCGGCAGTGGATCGCCGACGCCGCCCAGGCCGCCCACGTGCCCAGCTTTCCGTTGCGCGAGCCCGCAGAGCAGTTTGCCTCCCCGCAGCTCGAACATCGGGGGTTCTGGCGCTCCATCGAGACCGCCGAGCGCCGGTTTCGGATGCCCGGACCGCCGTTCGGAATCAGCTTGCCCCTGGCGACCCAATCCGGCGATGCCGTCCCCGCGCCGGGACCGCTCCCGCTGTCGGGCGTGCGGGTGCTGGATTTCAGTTGGGTCATCGCCGGACCGACGACGACTCGGTATCTGGCCGCGATGGGCGCCGAGGTGATCAAGGTCGAAGCGCCCGGGCGCGGCGATCCCGGCCGCGCCTCGGAGCTGCACACCGTGCTGGGGCAGGGCAAACGCGGGATCGTGCTGGATCTCAAACGAAGCGAGGCAGTGGACGTGGCGCGGCGGTTGGCCGCGCGGTGCGACGTGCTGATCGAGAATTTCGCCACCGGCGTGATGGAGCGGCTGGGCTTGGGCGCGGCCGAATTGCGGGCACTCAATCCGAACCTGGTCTATGTCTCGGCCTCCGGGCTGGGTCGCACCGGCCCGGAGGCGCAGGCGGTCGCCTACGGCACGCTGCTGCAATGTTACGCCGGGTTCGCCGGCCTGAACCGGCACGTGGGAAGGGCGCCGCGCGTCGGCATGGCGTGGCTGGACCCGATGTGCGGGCTGATGCTGGGCTTCATCGCCGCCGCCGCGCTGTGGCGGCGCGGACGCACGGGGGCGGCCGCGCGGGTGGATTTTTCCATGGTCGAAGCGATGCTGTGGACGATGGCGGAGCCGCTGCTGGCGGGCCAAGGCGACGCGCCGACCGACCACAACGTTCCGCACGGAGCCTATCGTTGCCGCGGAGACGATGCGTGGGTCAGCCTGTCCGTCACCGATGATGCAGCGTGGCGCCGTTTGTGCGCGATCATCCCGGCATTGGGCGAACTCGCGGGGTTGGCGCTGCGAGGACGCAAGGAGGCGGAGGCTTCCATCGACGAGACGATCGCCGCGTGGGCGAACGGACAACACGCCAACACCGCGGCGGCGGAGCTGGTCGGGGCGGGGATTCCGGCCGCCGCCCTGGCCGGTTCCGCAGAGCTGGCGGCGGACCCGCATCTGCGCCAGCGCGGCTTCTGGCAGCCGCATGGCTCGGGCGTGCTGCCGGGACTGCCGTGGAAATCCAGCTTCGGACAGCCGGGCGGAGCGGCGCCGGGCGTGGGAGCGGATACGGACGCAGTGCTGCGCTCAATACTGGGTCTGTCCACGCAGGAGATCGAGCGGCTGCGGCGGTGCGGGGCGCTTGGGTGACCAGGTAATGCTTGTATTGGCCCGTATTCCCCACAGCGGTATCCGGCCCTCGTGCAGGCGCTGCACCTCGTATTCGGGAACGTAGGCAAAGCAAACTAGCGCTCATACCAAGCGGCGGAAAGATCGACCCATTCCCCGTTATTCCCGCGAAAGCGGGAATCCAGCGACTGTCCGTGCAGACCGCGGGGTCGGATGGATGCCCGCCTGCGCGCGCCTGCGCGGGCATGACGAGGGACGAGTCAGCGTCTCGGACGGTTGGTATCGGACATCCAAGCGCGGACGGTGCGCACCCACTGACTTTCAGGTCGGCCGCCGTCGAGGCT
>DATDIC010000451.1:0-4401 GCA_036521275.1 Acetobacteraceae bacterium | reverse complement strand
CTTATCTCGCCAGTACCGGCGCGGGTGGCGCGAATGCGCGCGATTTCATCAAGGTAGTCGGCGAGGACGTTGCGGCTCATGACTCGTTATCTGGACGCTTTGCGGCGGAGTTACGCAACCCGTTCGCCGCCGTGTATCCTGCGCCCATGACCCGATTCGGCCCCCAGCAGGATCTGTTCGCACCACCGCCGGAAACGGCGGCCTCGCCGCCCGGCAACCCCGTGACCGAGTTGATCGCCCTGCTCGACCGGCTTCGCGCGGCGGAGCAGATGCCGTGGCCCGATGCAGCGTCCGCGATGGCCGAGGAGTTGCACGCAATTGGGCTAGGGCGACAGGCGGGGGCGGAAGGAACGCGGCTGGTCGCGGCGATTCTGGATGAGACGGAGCGGCTGCTCGCACTGAGCGACTAGGCTACGGCATCAAGCGCGCCAGGTTACGCCCGCCGCTTGGCCAGCAGGCCGGCTCCGGCCACCAGGCCGATGGTCGCGAGGACGACGCCGATCGTGGCGGCGTCCTTGAGGCCGGGGCGGGCGGGTGGTTCCAGGTAGGTGCGTTCCGGCACCTGCTCGGGCAGCTCGCCGTGCATCTGCCGCGCCAGCAGGATCACTTCGGCGGGGTGCATGGCCCAGCGGCCGGCACCGTGCTGAAGCTGGTAGCGGCAACTGAAACCATCCGAGATCAGCAGCGTGTCGCGCCCCTGTTTGCGGGCGAGCGGCAAAAGATCGTGCTCGCCGATCCGCATCGCCACGTCATAATGGTTCGTCTCGTAACCAAATGCCCCGGCGACGCCGCAGCAACCGGCCGGGTTCTTGATCAGCTCGAGGCCCATATCCTTCAGCACCGCTTCCTCCGCCTCCGGCGACAGCACCGCGCGCTGGTGGCAGTGCATGTGCACCAGCGCCTTGCGGTGCAGCTTCGGCGGCTTCCAGCCATCCGTGGCCTGCAGCAACTCGGCGAATGTTTTCACCTGCGACGCCAGGCGTTGCGCGTCTTCATCGTGCGGGAACAGGTTCAGCATCTCGTCGCGGAATACGGACACGCAGCTCGGTTCCAGTCCGACGATGGGAATGCCGGCGCGCGCCGCCGGACGCAGCACGTCCATGGCCTCCCGCAGCTTCTGCTTGGCGAGATCCAGCATGCCATAATCATAGAGCGGGCGGCCGCAGCAAAGACGCTGGCGCGGCACGATCACGCGGTAGCCGGCGTCTTCCAGCACTGCCACCGCGGCTTTCGCGGTGCCGGGCAGAAAATAGTTGTTCCAGGTATCGGGCCAGAGCACGACGGGCGGGCGGGTTTCGTCCTGCGCCCGCGGGTTGGGGCGGGCGGCGAACCAGTCCTGGAAGCTTTGCGCGGCGAAGCCAGGCGGCTCCCGTTCCATGGTGATGCCGGCCAGCCAGCGCGTGGCAGTGGCGAGGCCGGGAGCGGTCACCGCTTGGTTCACAAGGCCGGGGGCGAAGCGGGCGAATCGTGCCCACAGCCAGATCAGCCCCATCGACCACGCGTTTCTCGGGCGCCAGTGTTTCTTGTGATAGTGCGACAGAAACTCGGCCTTGTAGGTGGCCATATCAACGTTGACGGGGCAGTCGTGCTTGCAGCCCTTGCATTGCAGGCAGAGATCGAGCGCTTCCGCGACGGCGGGCTCGTCCCAGCCATGTGTCAGCGTGTCACCGCGCACCATCTCGAACAGAAGACGCGCGCGACCGCGGGTGTTGTCGAATTCCTCGCGCGTGCCCTGGAAGCTGGGGCACATGATGCGGGCGCCGAGCGAGCGGCATTTGCCAACGCCGAAGCAGCGCTCCATCGCCTTGGCGAAGGAGAACTCATCCTGCGGGTATTGGAAGTGTGTAGGGCCGAGCTGTTTCGGACGATAATCGGGGCCGTAGCGGAGATCGGTATCGAGCGGGCGGGCGTCGATCACCTTGCCCGGATTCATTTTCCATTCCGGGTCCCAAAGAGTTTTGAAATCGCGGAATGCCTGGATAAGGTCGGGTCCGTACATGCGCGGCAGCAATTCGCCCTTGGACTGGCCGTCGCCGTGCTCGCCGGAGAGGGAGCCGCCATGGGCGATGACGAGATCGGCGGCGTGCTCCATGTAGCGGCGGAATTTGGCGACACCCTCGGCGGTCTTGAGGCCGAATGTCATCCGCGTATGGACGCAGCCATCGCCGAAATGGCCATAGAGCGTGTAGGCGTAGCCGAATTCCTTGTTGAGCTTGTCGAGCTGGCGCAGATAGCTGCCGAGCTGTTCCGGCGGCACGGCCGAATCTTCCCATGACGGCCAGGCTTCTTCATGCACAGGGACGCGGCTGGCGCCGACGCCGTCTTCGCGCATTTCCCATAGTTTCGTCTGGTCTTCCTCGGCTTCGACAAGACGCATTTCCAGCGCGGCCGAGCCGCCGTGCCGGAGGGTTGTGAAAGCGGCCTCGACCTTGGCGTTGGCGTCGCGCTGGCTGTCGCCGCCGAATTCGACAAGCAGCCACGCCTCGCCGTCCGGCAGCAGGGTTTCGCCGCTGAAGGTCTTGCCCTTGCGGGCTTCGTTGAGGATCAGCTTCTGGTCGAAGCCCTCGATGGCCAGGGGACCCAATTCGCGGATGGCAGGCACGTCGTCGGCGGCGCGCGGTGCATCCTCATAGCCGAGCACCATCAGGGCGCGGCACGCCGGGAACGGTATGAGCCGGACGGTGGCGGAGAGCGTCAGCGCGCAGGTGCTTTCCGAGCCGACCAGGGAACGCGCGACATGAAAGCCGTTCTCGGGCAGCAGGTCGTCGAGATTGTAACCAGACACGCGGCGGGGGATCTTCGGGTAATGCTTGCGGATGGATTCGCCGTAGCGCTCGGCAATGGTCTTCAGGCCGCGATAGATTTCCGCGCGGCGACCGCCGGCATGCTGGATGAGCTGGTATTGGTCGTCGGAGGTCGCGCCGACATGCATGCGCACCCCGTCATAAGTGAGGATTTCCAGCTCCTCGACATTATCGACGGTCTTGCCGCCCATCACCGTGTGGGCGCCGCAGGAATTGTTGCCGATATTACCGCCCAGCGTGCACCATTGGTGCGTGGCGGGATCGGGTGCAAAGGTCAGGCCGTGCTTTTTCGCCTCGTTGCGCAGGGTGTCGTTGATCAAGCCTGGTTCGACCTTCGCCAGCCGTGCGGTGGGATCGAGGGCCAGGATGCGGTTCATGTATTTCGAGAAGTCGATCACCACCGCGACATTCACGGTCTGGCCGGAGAGGCTGGAGCCGCAGCCGCGCGCGAGGATCGGCACCTTGCGGGCGTGGCAGGCTTCCACGGTGGCGATCACGTCATCGACGGAGCGCGGGATCACCACGCCGACCGGAACCGCGCGATAGATCGAGTGATCGGTGGCATAGGCGGCGCGCGAACCGGTGTCGAACCGCACCTCGCCGGCGATGCGGGGTGCGAGGGCGGCGGCCAATTCGCGGGCGGCTTCGCGATAATCCTTGCGCGGCGGGGCAAGCGGATGAGCCCGCCGATGTGCGGCCGGTCGCGCGAGCGCGTCGAGATCGTTCATCTCAGGACTTGTCCCCGGGCTCGTCCCTTGGGCCTTTCTGGCCGCTTCCGATGGTTTCCAGCTTGCGTCCGGTGACCCGCTCCACCAGCCGTCCTGCCACGCCGAAGGGGCTTTGGCTGAAGGTGAATTCCTGCGCCGCGTGGCGGCCCATGGTCAGGCCGATCGGGGTGCGGTTGCGCTCGCCGCGCGCCATCGCGGCAACAAGTTTCTTCTGTTCGTCGGACGTGATCACCGGGGGCCAGGGCGGCTCCAGCGGATCGACGACGCACTCGATCAGCACCGGGCCATCCATCGCCAGGGCGTTTTTCAACTGATCGCGGCACATGCCCGGATTTTCGATGCGCACGCCGCGCAGGCCGCAGCCTTCCGCGACCTTGACGAAATCCACCGGGTGCAGATCGACACCGTATTCCGGATTGCCGAGATACAGCATCTGCTCCCATTTGATCAGGCCGAGGGTGTTGTTTTTCATCACCACGATTTTCACCGGCAGTTTGTGCTGCGCGATGGTGGCGAGTTCGCCCATGATCATGGTCGCGGACCCGTCGCCGGTGAAGGCGATGACCTGGCGGTTCGGGAAGGCGTGGGCGGCGCCGATCGCGTAGGGGATCGCCGCCATCATGGAGCACATGGTGCCGCTGAAGGAGAACAGTTGGCCCTCGCGCAGGCGCATGCGCGCGGCCCAGGTGGTGACGGTGCCGGAATCGCCGCAGATGATCGCATCCGAGGCGAGCAGGTCGGGCAGGTTCCAACTGACGACTTGCGGGCACATCGGCAGGTGATCGGAGGTGCCGCGTTCCTCCATCAAGGCCCACCAGGATTGCATGCTTTCCTGGGCGTGGGTGAGGAAGCCGCGATCCTCGTTGCGC
>DATDIC010000450.1:0-5587 GCA_036521275.1 Acetobacteraceae bacterium | reverse complement strand
GGCCATGCGGAGCCGTTCTTTCAGCATTGCGACCTGAAGGACATCGACGCGCTGCGCGCCGCGATTGCAGAGATCGGGCGCAAGCTGGGTCCGATCACGGTGCTGGTGAACAATGCCGCGCACGACCAGCGGCACAAATGGCAGGACGTGACACCGGAGTACTGGGAAGACCGTCTGGCGGTGAATTTGCGGCACCAGTTCTTCGCCATCCAGGCGGTGGCGCCGATGATGCAGAAGGCGGGCGGCGGATCGATCGTCAATTTCGGTTCGGTGAGCTGGCATGCTTTGCAAGGCGGGATGCCGGCCTACACCACCTCGAAGGCTGGCGTGGAAGGTTTGACCAAGGGCATGGCGCGTGATCTTGGACCGGACGGCATCCGGGTGAACTGCGTGATCCCCGGCTGGATCATGACGGAGCGACAGGTCAGCCTGTGGCTGACGCCGGAGGCGGAAGAGAACCTGATGCGCGTTCAGTGCCTGAAAAAGAAATTGGTGCCAGACGACGTCGCCCGGCTGGTGCTGTGGCTGGCGTCGGACGACAGCCGGATGTGCACCGCGCAGCTCTGGGTGGTGGATGCGGGGCGGATATGAGGATCGGCAGGTTCGCCGGTAATACCCGACCGCATTGAGGGCGACCCAGGTTCGTCGTTCGGGTCCCCGTCATTCCCGCGAAAGCGGGAATCCAGGCGGGCTCTCGGAATTTTGGGGGCTCTCGCCTGGATGCGTGCTTTTGCGGGTATGACGGATCGGAAGTCTTCGTCCGCGCGGGTTGGTGTCGTTGGTCTGACATCGGCGAGCGGTGCGATAGCGAGGAGGTGGATGGCCGGGACAAGCCGGACAAGCCAGGCCATGACGTCGGAAACAGTATTGGTCCGGTCGGCGACCCTGTTGCTCCACCCCGTTATAGCGGCAGGATTTGCATCGTCGCCTCTGTTTCGATCTGCTCGCGCCGCAGATGCACGACGTGGTACTCGGCCCGCAGCCAGGGTTCGAACTGGTCGCGGTAATGCGGGCTGCCGGGGACGCCGGAATTGCCGATATTCTGCACCGCCAGGAAGGAGTCCGGCGCGGCGAAATCGACCACGATGCGATATTCGGCGCCCGAGCTGGCGTGGTGCGGCGGCAGTTCACCGCCGGTGTTGCGGATCGTGTGCGATCCACCATCGACGGGAGCCGGCCCGATATCGAACGCGTCGCCCAGCGCGGGCATAGCCACGGGGTGGTGCCAGTGCGCGGAGTGCACGCGCCGCCACTGCCAGGCGGCCGGATCAGCCCCCAACCGATTGCGCAACCGCTCCGCGGTCTGCACCGCCGTGCGCGCCACCGAAGCTGCCATGCCGTCGGCGAAGTAGCCGTTGTCCGAGTCCTCCAGCAGGCTCGCCGCCAGCCCGGTCTGCTGCACGGTCAAATCCAGCAGCCGCTCCGGCATGTGCGCGCTCAGCACCGTTCTGTTCCACACCGCCATGAACGTCTCGAACACGGTCGGCGCGACGCTGGCCAGATCGTAGCGGTAATTCCAGCCGCTGAGTGCGGCGGCAACCGTCGCCACGTCCGGTTCCGGGCGGCCGCTCAGGTAGCCCAGGATGTGCGGACATAGCCGCGCCGCGCGCATGTTCTTCACGTCGTTCTGGAAGCTGATATTCGCCGCGCGGTCCATCACCTGCTGCCGCGCAAAGGTCTCGTCGATGCGGGCCCCGCGATGTCCCTGCGAAAACGCGCCATAGATCGGGTATTTGAACTCCGGCGGCACGATGCGCTGGTTCGCGCTGGCGACGTAGCCGCGGGATGGATTGAAACTATGCGGCAGCTCGTCGAACGGGATATAGCCGCGCCATTGGTCGGCGGCGTTGTCCGCATCGCGGAACCCGTACACCACCCGTCCACGGATCGGCAGCCGGCCGGCCATCTGATAGCCGATATTGCCGTCGCGATCGGCATAGACCCAGTTGAACACCGCAACCGACCAGTCGCGCAGGGCATTGCGGAAGCTTTGCCAGTCCTTGGCCCGGGAAATCGCGATCGTGGCGCGCAGATCGTCCAGGTGCTCGGCACCCACCCAGCGCATCGACAGCGGCGGATCACCGCCCTCGGTGACCGGCGTCAGCAACGCATTGACCACCGGGCCGCGCACCGTCGAGCGCACGATGAGCTCGCGGGCCGCTTGTCCGCGCACAGGTATCGCGAGCGTCCGCTCCTCGAACAGGCGCCACGCGTCGCCGTCGCGATAACGGGTCGGATCGGCGGGATCGACCTGTTCGCGATACAGGTCGCGGGTCGAGGCCATGTTGTTGGTGATGCTGAAGGCGGCAACGCCGTTGCTGCCCCACCACATGCCCGGCAGGCCCGGATGGCCCGCCCCGGCGGCATGATCCTCCGGCCCGTGCAGGGCAAATTCGTACCAACTGGAAGGAACCCAGAACGGCTGGTGCGGATCGCCGCACAGGATCGGAAAGCCGGTGCCGCTGCGCTGCCCGTCGATCGCCCAGTTGTTGCTGCCGGTGGCATCGTCGGTTCCGGCCGCGTGCGCGTTGCCGGCCGGGTTTGCCGATTCCGCGGGTAGCACCAGGTGTTCCGACGCCTCGGGCGTCAGGTACGCCTGCCGCCATTGCTCCGGCAGCAGCCGCGCCGACTCTGCCGCCGCGAGCCGGTCGATCCGCCCGTTCAGCGACCACCAGATGCCGCGCCCGATCGCCACAATATCCGCCGGCGAGAACGGATGCGGCGTGTACTCCAGAAGCTGAAATTCGATCGGCAGATCGGCGGCCGTTTCGATGTAACGGTTGATGCCGGCAACGAAGGCGGTGACCAGCCGATGCGTGGCCGGGTCCATCGCGGTTGCGTCACGCGGGGCGATCTGGTCGATCCCTACCGTCAGGTGCGCGATGTCGGCAGCAACGAAATCCGGACCGAGTATCTCCGCCTGCCGCCCCAGTGCTCGCCGGCGAAGCCGGTCCATCTGCCACAGGCGATCCTGCGCCATGGCAACGCCCAACCCGAAATACAGGTCCGGTGAATTGCCCGCGAATACATGCGGCACGCCGGCGCGATCGCGCTTGATCTCCACCGGCGTTCCCACGGCGCCGGTGATCGTCTGGTCATGCGGCTGCGCCTGCCGCGCCAGGAAGCGGTCGCGCGCCGCTGCAAACTCCGTCCGCGATACGCCGGCAGCGGAGCAAACTTCATCGATCCCGTCACGTCGGCGCATTGCCGCCAGCAGGGTTGCGTCATCCAATGCCATTGTTTGCTCCTGTCAGGCGCGCGCCAAACGGTCGCGCCGCATTAAAGAGGGAAGGATCAGTCCCACGCCCAAACCCCAGAAACAATTGATGATCAGCCCGAGCTCGACCGCCATGAGGCTGTGAACGATCGGCTGCCCGCGTAGCGGCGGGATGACGAACCACCCCACTAGATTCGCCGCGATGCCGAGCCCGATGCCCTTCAGCCAGTCTGCTCCCGGCAGGCGGGGCGCGACCAGTCCGAACAGCACGCCCCATGCACCGCCCCAGAAGGCCAGGTCGAGCACCCGCGGCACACCGAGCGGCGGTACCGGCGACATCGGGTAGGCTCCCCAATCGATGACATGCATCGCGTGCAGCATGCCGATCATTCCCTGGTGGAATGTCAGCACGGAAAGTGCCCCGGCGATAAAGCCCAGCACTGCGCGGCCCGTCATGCCCGACATCGGAGCGCTCTCCCGGAGTTCGCTGCTGCACGGAGGATTCGCGCCGCTGCCGTCCGGCGTCAACCGGCCGGCGGGTGCCGTGGTAGAGTTGAGGTGGCAGGAGAATTGGGCTGAACTGCTCGCCTGCCGGAGCGTCGGGTTCGGCGGGCGCCCATCCGACCCTATCGAGCAAGGAGAAACGACCATGCCATTCTATGAAAAAGGCGACGTCCGCATCCATTACGAAGAAGCCGGGTCCGGCTTTCCGTTGCTGTTCATTTCCGGCGGCGGCCTGAATTCGAACATCGCCTCGCTCACCGGATTCCCGCCGTTCAATGCGATGGAGGAGTTCAAGCGTGAGTATCGCTGCATCGCCATGGACCTGCGCAACGCCAATGGCGGCCAGTCTTCCGGTCCACTGGAGATCGACCGGCCGTGGGATGCGTACACCGACGACCAGCTCGGCCTGATGGATCACCTTCGCATCAAGGAGTTCCTGGTGATGGGCTTCTGTATCGGCGGCCCTTTCATCTGGAACATGCTGCGGCGGGCCCCTGGACGTATCGTCGCGGCGGTGCTGGCACAGCCAAGCGGCTCCCGCCCGGAGATGCCCGACCTGTTCTACAACAACAACATGACCGGCTGGGGGCCGGCGCTGTGCGCCCGTCGTCCCGATATCACGATGGAGATGGTGGATGCCTTCCTGACCAAGATGTACCGCTCCAACCCCGATTTCGTCTTCACCGTGACACGCGATTTCGTGCGTTCGTGCGAGACGCCCATCCTGGTGCTGCCCGACGATGTGCCGGCGCACCCGTACGCCGTCGCCATGGAGGTCGCCCGTCTCGCGCCGAACGCCGAAGTCAGCCTCTATCCGTGGAAGGAGACCAAGGACCAGGTCCGGGAGGCGTTGAGCCATATACATAGCTTCCTCCGGGTGAATCAGCCGGTGACGGCTGTTCGTTAGGGGGGAAACCCGATCAGGCGAGCCTTATGCGCTGTTCCGATCGGCGCGTAGCAGGCCGAGAATATAGGCGTTCGACCGCTCGATATGGGTCCGGGTCGCCTGCACGGCACCTTCGATATCGCCGGCGCGCGCGGTGTTCACGAGCGCGCGGTGTTCAGCAGACGATTGCAGCATGCGGGTGTGATTGGCAGGATAACGGCACGACAGACTGCGCAGCAGGTCATTGTGCAGATTGACGATGCGCAACGCCTCGGTATTGAAGTGGCGGCGGTAGATAGCATCGTGAAAAAGACCGTTCTCGTGGTGGAAGGCCGCGAAATCGCTTCGCTTCGCCGCCTTTTCCAGCCGCCGCTGAATTGCCTCTAGCTCCGCGACCTCCGCCGTCCGCGCGGATTCCACGAACCAACGGACGAGGTAGGGATCGAGCAGCAGCAGAATGTCGAGAATGTTGCGCACAAACGCTTCGTCGATCTTGCGTACACGCGCGCCGCGGTTGGGCAGGATGACAACCAACCCCTCACCCTCCAGGCGCTGCAACGCTTCGCGGATCGGATTGGCGCTGACGCCGTACTGGGCGGCGAGGTCCGCCGTCTTGAGGTGGAGATCAGGTGGCAGGCGACCGCCCACGATGTCCTCGCGGATCAGGTCCTGGATGCGGCGATACCTGGTGGAGGCGGCAGCCGCGCGCTGGTCAGGTTTGTCGGTAATTACGCCGACGTTCATGGATGCGTTCAGCCTCATCTGTCTTCCTGTGGTCATAGGAGGTCGCCAGCCACTCGAATGCGGACTTGACAGATTCTATATATCTGATGATCTTTTGCATATAACTAACCGCCATTCGAACGAATGGGCGGCAGAACCGAGGAAGGAAACACCTAACAATGCATCCGTGCACTCGCCTTGAATCGATGTCCTGGTCTCGTTCGGTGATGGAGCCATAGACGAATGACGCGCTTGGC
>DATDIC010000449.1:0-3859 GCA_036521275.1 Acetobacteraceae bacterium | reverse complement strand
CCGATGATCGACGACCGCACGGCGGCGCGGAAGGACCTGCATCCTCACGTCGGCGAATTCGTCTGGACGCAAGAAAACAACTATTTCGGCTGGTGCTCGCTGCTCGACAGAGAGCCGGGTTCGGCCGGCGTCTCGCCTTATGCGGCGGCTTCGCGTGCAGTGGATGTGTCGGGCTTGCCTCCAACCTACATTTCGGTCGGCGGTCTTGATCTCTTTCTCGAAGAAAACATGGCCTATGCAGATCGCTTGAGTCGTGCCGGAGTGCCGGTCGAGTTTCACATATATCCGCGGGCGTATCATGGCTTCTATCGGGCAACGAGTGCCCGCGTAACAAAGCAAGCCGAGCGCGACAATCGCGAGGCACTGCGACGCTTCCTGCACGGATAAGCCCAGTGACCGCGCAGCTGTCCGTTTTGGCCGCCGGAAGGAAATGCCTCGTTGCCGGACTTGAGACCGCCTCAAACCTGGGGGAGAATCAAGCCGGTAAGACATCGTGATCCTGATCATTCCGTGTGCGTTAGTTGAGTCCCATAAATCAAGAGCATCAGGCTCCTTGGGGTAACTGGGGACGGCGCTCCTCGGCTGTCTATCATTGCCAGATTGTCGCCTCTTGATTCGCCTGTCCCCCGCTACCTCAGGGATCCTTATCCTCCCCTACATCGCGCCCGGCCGCGCAGAATCGTCCAATCCATGGGAGAATGAAGGCGACCGGCAACGTCCCCACTGGGTAAGCACAACGCCAAGGCGCCGTCATGCCATTGCTCGAGATCTCCGGCCTAACCCGCAGCTACTACGGCGTCCACGCGTTGCGCGGCGTAGATCTGTCCGTGCAAGCTGGCCGCATCACCGGCCTGATCGGTCCGAACGGTGCCGGCAAAACCACGCTGTTCAACTGCATCTCCGGCTTGGTTCCGCCGGATTCCGGCAGCATCCGCTTCAACGGGCGGATCATCACGTGCTGGCGGCCGGACCGGATCACCGGTGCCGGGCTGGTGCGCAGCTTCCAGATCGCCCGCGGCTTCCCGCGCCTTACCGTCCTGGAGAACCTGCTGCTCTACGGCACCCACCAGCCCGGCGAACGCATCCTTCCTGCCTTGCTGCGCACCGGCGCCGCCCGCCGCCGCGAAGCCGTGCTGCGCGAGCGCGCCCATGGCATCGCGCAACGCCTGAACCTCACGCACGTGCTGCGCCACCGCGCCGCGGAACTGTCCGGCGGCCAGAAGAAGCTACTGGAGATCGGCCGCGCGCTGATGGCCGAACCCACACTGCTATTGCTCGATGAGCCGGTGGCCGGCGTGAACCCCACGCTGGCGCGCGAAATCGGCGACCATCTGCGCAAGCTGCGCGATGACGGCATCTCGGTGTTGCTGATAGAGCACCACCTGGACACCATCGCCGCGCTCTGCGATCCGGTCATTGTCATGGCCGAGGGCCGGCATTTGCGCGAAGGCAGGTTCGACGAGGTAGCCAACGACCCGGCCGTGCAAGAAGCGTATATGGGCCGGCCGCGCGAAAACCTCCCCCGCCGCGGCCAAGAGAGGTTGTCGTCGCAATGACCCTTCTCGCCGCGCGCGACATCGTCGCCGGCTACGGGCGGGGTGACGAAATTCTGAAAGGCGTCTCGCTCACCGTGAACGACGGCGAGATCGTCGCCATCATCGGCCCCAACGGCGCGGGCAAGTCCACGCTGCTGAAGACCATCGCCGGCTTGCTCAACCCGGCACGCGGCACGATCCATCTGCGCGATGCGCCGATCCCCGGGCTCTCGCCGCGCGACATCGCTCGCCGCGGCGTGGCGTTCGTGCCGCAGGAGTCCAACGTGTTCCCGACCCTGTCGGTGCACGAGAACCTGGAGATGGGCGGTTACATCGACCCCGCCCATGCCGGCGCCCGCGTCGACGCCGCGTTCGCGCGCTTTCCGATGCTGGCAGAGAAGCGCCGGCGCGCCGCGCGCACCTTGTCAGGCGGGCAGCGGCAGGTGCTGGCGATGGCGATGGCGCTGATGGTGCAGCCCGTGCTGCTATTGCTCGACGAGCCCTCGGCCGGACTATCGCCTATCGCCGCGGAGCAATTGTTTGCCACGATTCGCGAAATCAACCGCGAGGGGATCGCCGTGGCCATGGTAGAGCAAAATGCGGTTGAAGCGCTGGAGATCGCGCATCGCGCGACGATCCTTGTCGATGGCCGGAACAACCGCGATGGTAACGCCGCCGCGCTGCGAGCAGATCCGGAAATCCGGCGCATCTTTCTTGGCGCGCATCCGACCGAACAACCTTAGGGGGCTTTGCCATGATCCGTCTGACCCGTCGCGCAACGCTGGCCACGGCGGCGGCAAGTATCGCCGCGCCAGCGCTCGGCATCGGACCGAGAACCGCGCTGGCGCAGGGCGGCAGCATGGGCCTGGGCGTGCTCACTCCGCTGACCGGCGCGGGCAGTTTCGACGGGCCGCGCATGCTGAAGGCGATGCAGGTGGTGGCGGACGAGATCAACCGCGCCGGCGGCGTACTCGGGCGGCAGATCAGGCTGGTGGTGGAGGACGGCGAGACCAACCCGGAAGCCGCGGTACGCGCCGCGCACAAACTGATCGACGTGGACAAGGTGCCGGTGATCATGGGCACCTGGGCCTCCGCCGTGACGACCGCGGTGGCGCCGGAGTGCTGGGAGAGCAAGACGTTCCTCACCACGGTCTCCGGTGCGGACAGCATCACGCACCTGCCGCACCAGGGCTACCTGATTCGCACCCAGCCGAATAACCAGTTGCAGGCGACGAAGCAGGCCGAATTCATCATTCGCCACGGCGCGAAGCGCGTGTTCATCATGGCGATCCAGGCGCCGTTCGCCGAACCGACGCGGCACTATCTCACCGACACATTGACACCGAAGGGCGTGACGGTGGTCGGCTCGCTGGTCTACGACAAGGACAAGACCAGCTATCGGTCAGAGGTGGACGAAGCGCTGCGCGCCGAGCCGGATTTTCTGTACCTGAACGGCTATGCACCGGATGTCGCGGTGGTGCTGCGAGACCTGTACCGCGCGGGATATGACGGGACGAAATTCTGCCAGTCCTATGCGCTGACGGAGAAATCCATAGAGCAATTGCCGAAGGAGGTGACGCAGGGGGTGATCACCGTGCAACCCTCGGCGGACGTGAACTCGCCGGCCTATGCGGCGTGCGTGAAGCGGCTCGGCATCGCTGCACCGGATTCATACGAGGCGCAGGCCACGGACTGGATCAGCATCGTGACGCTGACGATCGCCAGGGCGGGGCAGGCCACCGGCACGGCGATCCGCGACACCGTGCGACGGATTACCAACAGCGACGGCCAGACGGTGTACACCGCGATGGAGGGGCTGCCGTTGATCAAGGCAGGCAAGGAGGTGAAGTACAGCGGCGCCTCCGGACCCTGCACCTTCACCGATATCGGCGACATCACCGACTGCAAGTTCCGCTATAATCGGGTGGACAACCGCGCGTTCAAGTTCATTGAGGTTGGATGATGTCTGTCGGTGCGATGAGCACGCGACGGCAAACCCAACGATGGACGCCACCGCCATCCTGCAACTGATCCTGAACGGCCTGATGGCGGGCGCCATCCTGACCGTGCCGGCGATCGGCTTCACCGCGATCTACGCAGTGCTGCGGTTCCCGAATTTCGCGGTGGCCTCGCACGCAACGATCGGCGCGTTTGCCGGCTATGTCGCCAATGCCGGCTTGCACCTGCCGCTGGTGCCGTCCGCCGTCGCCGCCTTTCTCGTCGCGGGCCTCTGCGGCCTGGCCAGCGACGCGCTGGTGCTCCGCCCGCTGCGCCGCCAGGACCTGGTGACCGCCACCATCGCCTCGGTCGCGCTGACCATCGCA
>DATDIC010000448.1:0-7788 GCA_036521275.1 Acetobacteraceae bacterium | reverse complement strand
GAAGCTGACCGAGGTGCCGGAGCTGACCGACGCCTTCATCGACCGGATTGCGGCGCAGTCGGACGCGCAGGCGGGCGGGATCGGGCTGCGTGACTGGGAGCGCAAGCGTGACGACGGGCTGCTCGCGATCATGCAGGCGCTGAAGGCCGAAGGACTTGGTGCCGGCGCGGTGCTCGGCGAGTACGAGCAGCACCTCTACGACCGTGCGCACGGGCACGCCGCGCCGGCTGCGGCAGACCCGTCCCGGCCGTTGGCGCTGCACCAGGGAACCGTGCGTCCGGACTGGGTGGACTACAATAACCACATGACCGAGAGCCGCTATCTGCAAGCCTTCGGCGATGCGACCGACGCGCTGCTGCGGCATATCGGCGTCGATGCCGAGTATCACGCCGCGGGCCACAGCTTCTACACGGCGGAGACGCATATCGTGCATCTGTGCGAGCTGGCCGGGCAGGAGCCGTTCCGCATAACGACGCAGATCCTGGGCGCTGACGACAAGCGCATTCACCTCTTCCACCGCCTATATCACGCGCGCTCGGACGAGCTGGCAGCCACTGCCGAACAGATGCTGCTGCACGTCGATACCCGCGCCGGGCGTGTGGCCGCGGCGCTGGCGCCGGTTGCGGCGAAGGTCCGCGCGCTAGCGGCGGCGCAGGAGGCACTGCCGCGCCCCAAACAGGCGGGACGGACGATTAACTTACGGCCGCGCCGATGATGCAGCCGGCACTCGATCCCGAGATGGCGGCCTTCGTCGCCCGCACCGAGCAGTTCTATCCGGCTGCCGCCAACGCGGCACCGCCGGCCGAGAACCGCGCGGCGTACGACCGCATGTGCGCCGCGTTCCGCGCAGCCCGCCCTGCCGGGGTACAGACCGCGGACACGAGCCTGTTCGCCACGGCACCGGCGCGCGAGTTGCGGCTGCGGCGCTATCGCGGCGCCGGCGTGGGCGACACCGCAGTGCTGCTCTATCTGCACGGCGGCGGCTTCATCCTCGGCGGCCTCGACAGCCACGACGATGTCTGCGCCGAGCTTTGTCAGGGCGCCGCGATCGAGGTGGCATCGCTCGATTACCGCCTGGCGCCGGAGCACCCCTACCCGGCCGCGCTGGACGACACGGAGGCCGCCTATCGCGGCCTGCTCGCGGCCGACCGGCGGATCGTTGTGGGTGGCGACAGCGCCGGGGGCAACCTCACGGCGGCGCTGTGCCTGCGCCTGCGCCGGCTCGGTTTGCCGCAGCCCGCCGGCCAGTTGCTGATCTATCCCGGTCTTGGCGGCTCCGCCTCCGTGGCGCATGCGCAGGCGCCGCTGCTCTCCGCCGAAGACTCGCTGCGCTATCGCCAGCTCTATGCCGGACCCGGCCGCGCCGTCCCCGTGGGTGATTCCGAATTTGCACCACTGCGGGCACGCGATTTCCGCGGGCTGCCGCCGGCCGCCATCTTCGCCGCAGCGATCGACCCGCTGTGCGAGGACGCCGCCGAATTTGCCGCGCGGCTGCGCGCCGATGGCGTGCAGGTCACGCATCGGAACGAGCCGGGGCTGGTGCACGGTTACCTGCGCGCGCGGCACGCGAGCCGCCGGGCCGCCCACAGCTTCGGTGCGATCATCGCCGCGCTGCGCGTGCTCGCCCAGTGAACCGATTTTGCGCCGTTCTGGAACTTCGGCTTATTCGATTGCGCTGGCGCGATTGGCTCTTGCCGCGGTGTGGCCCCGGCGGTCTATGATCGGCGTTGGACTGAGCAGAGCGATCTGCCGGAACCGGGGGAGGAACGCATGGCGCGTGACGGGCAACTCGAGGCGGGCGTGATCCGGCACCATCTCGCGGAGCGTCGCGCGCTCCTGAAGGCCGGGGCCGGCGCGATGCTGGGGCTTGCTGCCGCCGGTGCCATCCGGCGGGCGCATGCGGCGCCAAGCCAGCCGCTGCACTTTATCGGCTGGGAGTACAATCCGCAGATCGTCGCGGACAACGTAAAAACCTTCGAGCATCTCTATAACGAGAGCGTCGATTATCAGCTCGTGCCGGGCGAATACCATGCGGTGGTCGAGACTCGCCTCGTCGCCGGCCAGCACTACGACATGATGTACAGCGAGGAGGACCATCTGTTCCGGTGGTGGACCGCGAAGTGGGTGCGCGACGTGGAGGACCAGCCGGATGTCGCCCAGATAAAGGCGGGAATGTTCCCGAGCGCCGTTCGCGACCTCTCGCTGCCGAACGGAAAACTCGGCGGCTTGCCCTATTACGCCGGATTCAACTCCTTCGTCTACAACGCGAAGCATCTCGACCAGGGCAAGATCGAGCCGCCCACGACCTGGGAGGCCGTGCTCGACAATTGCCGGAAGCTGAAGAAAGACAAGATCGCCGAGTTCCCGTACCTCAGCGCCTGGCAGCGGACCTGGGCAAGCCTGTCCTGGAGCTTGTTCTCGATCTGGTACTCGGAAGGCGCCAAGGTTTTTGATTCCTCCAACAATCCGGTGTTCGACGACAAGTTCAAGAAGGTACTGCAAATGCACCGGACGATGTACGCCGAAGGGCTGGTGCAGCCCGACATCTTCACGATCGAACAGGAAGGCGTGCCGAGCTTTGCCACCGGTCAGCACAGCTTCATGGTCCTGCATGAATACGACCAGAAGGTGCTGAATGACCCCAAGCTGTCGCGGATCGCCGGCGCGGTGAAGAACACGCTGATGCCGGGCGACACGCGATCGACTTTTTCGTGGGTCTCGCTCTACCTCATGGGGGCGCACCCGATCGACACTAAACGGGCCTGGAACCTGATGCGGTTCTTCGGCGGCAAGGCCAAGGACGGGCAGTACCACGTGATCAAGCGCTGGGCGCTGCAGTTCGGTCTCGGCACGCCATACAAGGAAGTGCTCGCCGACCCGGAGATCCGGGCGTCCTTCTCGAAGTGGAAGAATCTCGATGTCGCGTCGCAGCAGCAGCAGAACGCGACGCCGCGCGACGTCTCCAAGACGCTGTGGTTCCCGGACTGGGACTGGTTCATGATGGGCGCGGTGCAGGACTACATCCGCGGCAGAGGCTCGCTCGATCAGCTTGTCGACACGTTGCAGGCCAAAGTGAAAGCCGTGAAGGCGCAGTATCCGGGCTGATCCCCGGGACATCCGGGAACCGGGTCGGAGCGGATGAGCAGAGCGGCCGCTGCCCTTGGCGATCCGCGCGGGCGCCGCGCGGCATGGCATCGCGTGCCGGCAGGCTGGCTGCCCGTGCTGCTCGCCCTGCCGACGCTGGCCGTGGTGTTCGTCGTCATCGGCCTGCCGCTCATATTCTCGTTCGGCATGAGCCTGCACCGCCTCAACGTGCTGACGCAGCGCTGGGTGTTCGTCGGGCTGGAGAACTATACCGAGATCCTTCCCGGCGATGAGTTTCTTTCCGCCTTCGGCCGCACCGCCTATTTTGCCGTCGTCACGGTTTTGGGCGGGCTCGTCGTCGGCATGGGCATGGCGCTGGTGCTCAATGCCCGCTTCGCCGGCCGCGCCATCCTGCGCAGCGTCGTACTGATCCCCTGGGCGATGTCGCCGGTTGCCGTCGGCATCCTGTGGAACTGGATTTTCAACGGCGATTACGGTCCGCTGAACGCGCTCCTGCTCGATCTCGGTATCATCCGAGGACCGATCCACTGGTTCGGGAGCGGCTGGATCGCCTTCAACGCCGTTGCCCTCGTGCAGATCTGGAATCAGGCGCCGCTGACTTGTCTGCTGCTCCTCGCCGGCTTGCAGTCGATGCCCGAGAACCTGCATCGCGCGGCGCGAATCGACGGGGCGGGCGCCTCGCAGCGCTTCCTCAGCATCACCCTGCCCTGGCTGCGCCCGATGATGCTGCTGGTTATGATTCTCACCACCATCAATGCGATCATGGCATTCGATCTGTTCTGGGTGATGACGCGCGGGGGACCCGGCAGTGCCACGACGGTGTTTTCCTGGATGGGCTACGCGTATGCGTTCCAGTTCTTCCAATTTGGCCAGGGCGCCGCGATTCTGTACGTGCTTACGATCGTCTGCCTGATCCTGGCAGCCGTCTATCTTCTGCTCCTGTTCCCCAAGGCCGTGGGGAGTCGCCCGCAAGCAGGAGCCGAAACCCGCGAGCGGCTGGCGGAGACCCTGCTGATCCGGACGGGCGAGCATGCGGCGATTGCGCGCGGCACGCTCGCGGCGATCCCGGCGCGTCGCTACCGCGCCTGGCTCGACGTGCGGACCCGCCGGTTGCTCGCCAGAACCGCCTGGGTTGCGGTTTGCGCCCTCATCGTCCTGTGGTCGGTTGGGCCGTTCGTCTGGCTGGTGGTGATGAGCTTCACCCCTTCCGTGCAGCTGGTGCGCAGCCCGCCCAGCCTGGTGCCCCACACGATGACGCTTGAGAACTATCGCTCCGTGCTGTTCCCCTCGGGGATCGGCGCATCGAGCGTCCAGGCGAAGCGGGTGCCGTACGCGATCTGGAACAGCGTCGTCGTCGCGTTCTGGGTGACGGTCGTCAACGTCGGACTTGGCTCACTGGCCGGCTATGCCTTCGCCAATGCCGGCCGCAGCCGGTTCCTGCGCGGCTCCCTATGGGCGCTCATGCTGACGCGGATGACCCCGAGCCTCACGCTCATCCTGCCGTTTTTCATCGTGTTCCGTTTCGTGGACCTGATCGACACCCGCACCGCGCTGGTGATTGCCTATTGCAGCCTGATACTGCCGCTCTCGACCTGGATCATGCGCGGCTATTTCGAAGGCATGCCGCCGACGCTGGAGCGCGCGGCGATGGTGGATGGCTGCTCGCGGCTCGGGGCGATCATCAGGATCGTGCTTCCGGTCGCTCGCCCGGGCCTGTTCGCCACCGCGATCTTCAGCTTCCTGGTGAGCTGGAACGAGTTCATCTTTGCTCTGATCCTGACCGAAACCCCGAAATCGCAGACCATTCCGGTGACTATTGCGGGGTTCCTGGCACAGCTCCGCTTCTACGACTACGGACCGATGTTCGCCGCGAGTGTGCTGGCGATCCTGCCCCCCGTGCTGGTAACCCTCTGCTTTCAGCGCTATCTTGTCAGCGGCATGCTGTCCGGATCGCTGAAAGGCTGATGATGACCAGCGTCTCGCTGCGCCGCGTGTCGAAATCCTACGGTTCCGTCGTCGCAATCAAGTCCCTGGACATCGAGGTCAGGGACGGCCAGTTTCTCACGCTGCTCGGCCCATCCGGTTGCGGCAAGAGCACGGCCCTGAACTGCATCGCCGGCCTTGAGCGCCTGACCACCGGCCAGATCGTGTTCGGCGATCGTGACATCACCGAGCTCGAACCCCATGAGCGCGACGTTGCGATGGTTTTCCAGGACTATGCGCTCTATCCGCATATGTCGGTGCGCCAGAACATGAGCTTCGGGCTGCGACAGCAGCACACGCCGCGTGCGGCGATCGAGCGTCAGGTCGCAACCGCCGCAGAGTTCCTCGGACTGACCACGCTGCTGGAGCGCCGGCCTGCGGATCTCTCGGGCGGCCAGCGCCAGCGGGTGGCGGTCGGACGCGCCGTGGTGCGCAACCCGTCGGTGTTCCTGATGGATGAGCCGCTCTCCAACCTCGATGCCGGGCTCCGGATCAGAACTCGTACCGAGATCAAGCGGCTGCAACGCGAGCTCGGCATTACCTGCATCTTCGTCACTCATGACCAGGAAGAGGCGATGGTGCTGTCCGACGTCATTGCGGTGATGCGTACCGGAGAGCTGCAGCAGATTGGGCCCCCGATGGCGGTGTTTCGTGATCCGGTCAATCTTTTCGTCGCTTCGTTCATCGGCTCCCCGGCAATGAACATCGTCGAGGCAATTCTCGAGCCCGACGCTGATGGCATAACATGCCGCCTGCTCGGCCAGACCGTGCGGCTGCCGCAAGACGCGGTGCGGCCGGAAAATCATCAGCGGCTGAGCCAGGGTCAGAAGGCCCTGTTCGGGATTCGCCCCACCGACGTGGTCGTACAGGGCACGACATCGGAGCAGCTGGTGGGCCGCGCGTTTCTGATCGAGCCGGTCGGACCGCTCGCCTATGTGGATGTCGATATCGAGGGTTCGGCACTGCGGGTGACCGCCGATCCCGACCGTCTGCCGGCGGTTGGCGAGCAAGTCACGCTGACGCTCGCGGTCGGCCGCGTCTGCCTGTTCGATCCGCAAACCGAGATGCGGCTCTGACCAGCGATGACGGCACCTGCCCCAACACCCCAGCAGCGAGGATGGTCCGTGGTTGAAAAGGGAACCGGACGCTCCGTCATGATGATGGATTTTGCCGAAATCTTGCTTCCCGGCGACGAGCTGTTCCCATCCGCACGCGACGCAGGATTTGCGCTCGAATTGATGGCGCGCCTGGAGGCAGGCGGGCTGCTCGCTCGCTTGGAGCAGGCTGTTGCGGCCGCCGGCGGATCGTTAGGCGACCGCGATACCGAGGCGCGCCGGGCCATTGTGGCCGGCATCGAGGCCGAGCAGCCGGCACTGTTCGCCGACGTGCTGAAGATCGTCTATCTGACCTATTACGAACAGCCGGCCGTGATCACGGCAATCCGCGCCATGGGGCTGACCTACAACACGACCCCATTGCCCGATGGCTATCCGATCGAACCGTTCGATCCCGCGCGCGACGCCCCGCGTCACGACCGTGGCCGCTGGATCCGAACCGAGAACGTGCGTCGCGTCGACCTCTCCGACCTCGACGATGTGAGGAATCCGGGCTTGTGAGCAAGCATGACCACGCGGATGTTCTGATCATCGGTGCCGGCGCCAGCGGCGCACTGACCAGCCTTGTGTTGGCGGAACGTGGGCTCAAGGTCGTGTGCCTCGACCAAGGCGGTTGGACCACCCCGGCCGATCATCCGCACTATGCGCGCGATTTCCAATGGCAGCGCCAGAATCGCTGGAACCCCGAACCGAACGTGCGCCGCGCCGAATCGGACTATCCGGTTGAGGGGGACCAGTCACATGCGTTGATGTGGAACGCGATCGGCGGATCGACCAACATCTTTGGCGCCCTCTGGCCGCGGCTGCGGCCAAGCGACTTCCGAAAGGGAATCGAGCACGGCCTGGCACCCAACTGGCCGATCACCTACCAGAATCTCGCGCCCTTCTACGACGAGAGCGACCGACTGGTCGGCGTCAGCGGACTCACCGGGGATCTGGCGATGCCGCCTCGCGCATCGTATCCGGCCGGACCGCTACCGATGGGCCCGAGTGGGCGCGCGATTGCATCGGCGTTTGACCGCCTCGGTTGGCATTGGTGGCCGATGCCGGCGGCGGTCATCTCGGAGCCCTATGATGGTCGGGCTGCCTGCAATGGCTGCGGCAACTGCGCCTCCGGATGCCCCCGCGGATCAATGGCGAAGATGTCGCTTTCGATCTGGCCGCGCTCCGTCGCCGCCGGGACCGATCTGCGAGCCCATTGTCGCGTGGAGCGGATCGAGACGGATGCCGCCGGCCGCGCCACCGGAGCGGTCTATATCGATCGCGTCCGAGGAGTTCGCGTTTTCCAGGGCGCGGACCTCGTCATTGTCTCGGCCAATGGCGTCGGCACCCCCCGGCTTCTGCTGCTCTCGGACTCGGCGCGTTTCCCGCAAGGCCTTGGCAATTCCAACGACGTTGTCGGCCGCTATCTGCAGCACCACACGCTGGTGGCGGCAGAGATCTGGACGGAGCAGCCGATCTACTCGTACATGGGCAATGCCGGCGCCGTCATTAGCTGCGAATTCGCCGAGACCGACACTGCACGCGGCTTCGTAAACGGCTTCAACTTCAATGTGGCACGGACCGGGCCCGCAGGCTCCGAGGC
>DATDIC010000447.1:0-9764 GCA_036521275.1 Acetobacteraceae bacterium | reverse complement strand
GCAGCAGCCGCGTTCGGTGATGAGGCCGGTGATCAGGCGGGACGGGGTGACATCGAAGGCGGGGTTGGCGGCGGGGCTGGTTTCGGGGGCGATCCGGATGGTGACGACGGAGCCGTCGGCGGCGCGTCCGGTCATCTCGGTGACTTCCGCTGCTCCGCGCTGCTCGATCGGGATGTCGGCCAGGCCGTCGGCGATGGTCCAGTCAATGGTCGTGGATGGGACGGCGACCCAGAACGGCACGCCGTTGTCGTGGGCCGCGAGCGCCTTCAGATAGGTGCCGATCTTGTTGGCGGCATCGCCGCCGCGGGTCACGCGGTCGGCACCGACGATCACCAGATCGACGTCGCCGCGCTGCATCAGGTGGCCGCCGGCATTGTCGGCGATAACGGTGTGCTGCACGCCATGCTTGCCGAGTTCGAAGGCGGTCAGCGCGGCGCCCTGGTTGCGCGGGCGGGTCTCGTCCACCCATACGTGCACCGGGACGCCGGTATTGTGCGCGGCGTAGATCGGGGCCAGGGCGGTGCCCCAATCCACGGTGGCGAGCCAGCCGGCGTTGCAGTGCGTCAGCACGTTGACGGGGCGGTCGGTCCGCTGGCGCGCCACCGCTTCGATCAAGGGCAGTCCGTGGCGTCCGATGGCGTTGTTCTGGGCGACGTCCTCATCGGCGATCGCGGCGGCTTCGGCGTAGGCGACAGCCAGGCGTTCCGGTACGGCGGTGTTGCGCAGGCGCGTCAGCATCCGCTGCAGCGCCCAGCGCAGGTTGACGGCGGTCGGGCGGGTTTGGGCCAGCAGGGCGGCGGCGCTCTCCATGGCGTCGGTGGAGGCGTCGGCACGCAGGCCCAGGCACAGCGAATAGGCCGCGGTGGCGCCGATCAGCGGCGCGCCACGAACCTGCATGTGACGGATCGCGTCGGCGCCCTGCCGCAGCGTGGTCAGCCGCACGATGTCCAGTGCCCAGGGCAGTTTCGTCTGATCGATGATCCGGACGGACCAGCCATCCTGGTCGAGCCAGATGGTGCGGTACTGAATGGCATCGATCTTCATGTCGGCGACCTCATATGCGCTGGTGCAGGACGCACATCAGCGTAAACAAGCGCCGCGCGGTCGGCAGGTCGAGTTCCACCTTTCCGGCCAGGCGCTGCATGAGCAGGGAGGCGCCCTCGTTGTGGAGGCCTCGGCGGCCCATGTCGATGGCCTGGATGCGCGCCTCACGGCCTTCCTGCACCGCCATGACGTGGCTTTCCACCAGCAGCCGGTAATCCTTCATCAGGCTGCGGAACGGCCCGAGGGCGATGCCGATGGCGCCCAGCTTGGTGCCGTCGGCATTGCGGATGTCGAACACCAGCCGTCCTTCCTGGATGGACAGGTGCAGGGCAAATGGCCCCGCGGGCGGGCCCCATTGCTGGAGCAGGGGCATGAACCGATTTTCCGACGCCAGGTCGGCGACGGCCTGGGTGCGGTCCGCCTCCATCAACGGGGAAAGCCGGCTCAGCGGCTCGCCATCCAGCTCCACGCGGGCGATCCGCGATTCCGGCCCGCCGGACATCCGCCTGTCAGTCGGGGCGAGGTTCGAGTTTCAGGATGCCCAGGCTGAGGATCGCGCCCAGGACCGCGCCCTTGACGGGGCGGAGCAGAGCCAGCGCGAGCACCACGGTCAGCGGCAGGAAGATCGCGGCCATTTCCCAGGTTGGGGGGTCGCGCAGCTTCTGCATGACCAGCAGCAGCGGCACGACGATGTGCCCGGTGATCAGGATGACGAAATAGGGCGGCGCATCGTCGGCGCGGGCGAGGCCCAGGGGTGCGCCGCAGCGTTTGCAGACCGGGACGATTTTCAGGAAGCCGTTGAACAGGTGCGTCTCGCCGCATGCGGGACAATAGCCGCGCAGGCCTCGGCCCATTGCGGTGAGCAATGGGGGCATCGGCCAGGGGGGTGGCGGTATCCGGCGGTCAGGCTGCCAGCGAACTGGGGGCATGCGAGAAGGGTCCTTCGCGCGACGGAGCGAGGCCGGGAATAGTCCAGTCCGCACCATCACGCCATATCGGCGGCGGGCGCGCATAATCCAGCCCGAGGGCCAGGCCGGGGCGGTTTTTGTGCTGCATGGCTGCCACGGTTGCGGCCCATGCCCGAACGGCCGAAAATCAGGGTGTGGAGACAGATAGCGCGAAAACTGCTCATGTGCGGCCGACGCTCGGCATTCTGGCCGGTGGGGGCAGCTTTCCGGGGCAGGTTGCGGCCGCGGCGCGGGCAGCCGGGCGGGCGGTGTTCCTGGTCGGCCTGGACGGCTTCGCCGACCGGGCGGTGCTGGCGCCTTATCCGCACGAATTCATCCGGATGGGGGCTGCCGGCCGGATACTGGAGACATTGCATCGGCACGGATGCCAGGAGCTTGTGCTGGTGGGGCCGGTACGGCGCCCGTCATTGCTGGATATGCGTCCGGATGCGGAGGGCGCGCGCATACTGGCCCGCGTCGGCCGCGCCGCCTTTGCGGGGGATGACGGGCTGCTCGCCGCGGTGGTGCGGGTGCTGAGCGAGGAGGGGTTCCGCGTGATCGGCGCGCACGAGATATTGGGCGAGGCGCTGGCGCCGCGCGGGCTGCTGACCGGGACCGCGCCGGACGCGCTGGCGGCGTCCGATATCGCTCGCGCGGTGACGGTGGTGCGGGCGCTGGGCGCGGTGGATGTCGGGCAGGGCTGCGTGGTCCAGCAGGGCATCGTGCTGGCGGTCGAGGCGTCGGAGGGCACCGATGCGATGCTGGCCCGCTGCCCCGGGCTGGCGCGCCCGGGACCGGGCGGGGTGCTGGTGAAGCTGGTCAAGCCGGGTCAGGACCGGCGGGCCGACCTGCCGACGATCGGGCCGGAGACGGTGCGCCACGCGGCGGCGGCCGGGCTGCGCGGCATTGTCTTCGAGGCTGAGGGAACGTTGCTCGCTGATCGGGCGGCGACCCTGGCGGAGGCGGAGGCGGCCGGGCTATTCCTGCTCGGTCTTGATCCGGACGAAGCAGCGAAAGGAAACAGCGCATGAGCAGCTTTTTGCACACCATGATCCGCGTCGGCGATCTGCAGCGCAGCATCGATTTTTATACCAAGCTGCTGGGGATGAAGGAGCTTCGCCGGCGCGATGTGCCGGATGGGAAATATACGCTGGCGTTCGTGGGTTATAGCGACGATGGCACGGCGGAGGTGGAGCTGACCTATAATTACGGGGTCGCGAAATACGAGCAGGGGACGGCGTTCGGCCATCTGGCGATCGGCGTGCCGGATGTGGCCGCGACCTGCGAGAAGGTACGCAAGGGCGGCGGCAAGGTGACGCGGGAGGCTGGGCCGGTGAAGTTCGGCACCACGGTGATCGCGTTCGTGGAGGATCCGGACGGCTACAAGATCGAGCTGGTGCAGCGGGCCTGAATCGGGCTGAAGCGTGTGGCCGGGGCGTGATGCACATGCCTCGGCCGGGCTGCACGAGGCCGGCGAAGGAAAGGCGCGGTTAGGTTATTGCCGCCAACCTTGTGCCATCATCTGGTGTTTCACTCTTCGCTTCGGCTGGAGACCAAGCAAATGCGCCTGATTCGATATGGGATCGCTGCGTTGGGGCTGGTGGGCCTGATCGCGGCGGCATCCCCCGCCAGTGCGGATTGGCACGGCGGCGGAGGAGGCTGGCACGGTGGCGGGGGGTGGCACGGCGGTGGCGGCTGGAATGGCGGCTGGCACGGCGGTGGTGGGTGGAACGGCGGCTGGCATGGTGGCGGCGGCTGGCACGGCGGCGGCTGCTGCGTGGGCTGGCGCTGGTTTGGCGGGCGCTGGCTGCCGCCGATAGTCATCGCGCCGCCGGCCTATTATCCGCCGCCGGTCTATTATCCGCCGCCCCCGGTCTATTATCCGCCCCGGGTGTACTATCCGCCGCCGGTCGTGTACTGACGTTTGGGTTCGTCGTGCCCGGGATGTGTCGCTACGGCATTGTCCTGGGGTCGCCGATCGCGGTTTCCGGGGACGCGATTTCCGGGGACGCGGTTTCCGGGGACGGGGGCCGGCGTGTTCGACATGCGCGGCGGCGCGCCGACGAGACCAGAGGAACTACCCAGAGGAAACCATAATGAAAAAGATGATCGCGCCTGCCGCGGCAGCCCTGGGCATGGTGCTGGCGATTGCCGGCTGCACCGACCCGTATGACCCCGGACAGCGGGCCGCCGGCGGCGCGTTGCTTGGCGCCGGGACGGGCGCGGCGATTGGCGGGATTGTGGGTGGCGGCCGAGGTGCCGGCATCGGCGCCCTGGTCGGTGGGGCCGGCGGTGCGCTGGCCGGCGCGGCGAGCACGCCAGCACCGCCGCCGCCCGCCTATGGATATGGGGCGCCGCCGCCACCGCCAGGTTATGGATATGGGGCGCCGCCGCCGGCGTACGGGTACGGTTCGCCGCCGCCACCGGCTGGTTATGGCTACGCTCCGCCGCCGGCCGGCTATAGTTACTGACGCAAGCTACAACAGCGCGAGCCGCGCGGCGAGCGTGGTGTCGGCTCGGCGCTGGGCCTGCGCCGCCATGCGCACGGCGGCGTTGGCTGCACCGAACTGCTGGTAGCCGCGCCGCTGCACGAGCTCGATGAAGAAGCGATCGCGGAACGCGGTGGTATAGGCCTGAACGTAATCACCGGAGTCGTCGCGGTCGTACAGCAGGTCGAGCTGCTTCAGGCGTTCCAGCAGCGCGTCGTCGATGTCCAGCCGGCTCTGCAGGTCGTCATAGTAATTGGGCGGAATCGCCAGCATCGGCGCGCCGCGCGACCTGGCTTCGCGCACCTCGTGGAATATGTCGGTGGAGGCCAGCGCGATATGGTGCACGCCGGCGCCGGCATAAGCTGAGATGAAACGACCCGTCTCGGTTTCGCGGCCTTCCGAAATGTTCAGCGGCAGGCGGATCGAGCGATCGACACTGACCATTGCGCGGCTGCGGATCAGGCCGAACGGGTCCGCCAGTTCCCAGAGCTGCTCTGGCACGAAACCGAAGACCGCCTTGTAGAACAGCACGAAATTGTCCATCCGGCCGGCCGGCAGGGCCTGCGCGACATGATCGATCGCCAGCAGCCCCGCCGGGGCCGCAGCCGGTTCAAGCAGGAAGTCATCATCGTAGATCGTGTGCCCGTCCGGCCGCGGTTCGATCAGGAAGATCAATGTCCCGTCCGGCGCGCGAATCGCCGGAATTTCGCGCTCTCCGGCGCCGGTGCGTTCATGCCAGGCCGGCGACAGCAGCGCGGCTGCCCGGGCGCTGGCGCGCGCGGCGTCGTCGACGCGGAACGCCATTGCGCAGACCGATGGCCCGTGCAGATGGAAATGCTCGGCGGCGGCACTGTCGGGTTCGCTGTTCAGGATCATGCTGACTTGCCCCTGCCGGTACAGGTCCACCGATTTCGACCGGTGGTGTCCGGCGCGGGTGAAACCGAGGGGGGCAAGAAATTCGGCGAGTTCGGCGCGTGCCGGCTCATCGACGGCGAATTCGATGAATTCGAACCCGCCATACGTGGCGGGTGCGGGCAGGGCGGTTGCGGGCACGGCGGGGCGTGCCTCGGCTTCCACCAGGATCAGCGACCGGAGCCCGTCGCGGGCATTGAACCGCGCCGGCGCTGCCCGCATCTCGTCGTTGAACACTTCCAGCGACAGCGGCCCGTCGTAGCCGGCGTCCAGCACCGCGGCCACGAAGCTGGCGACCGGGAGCTGCCCTTGGCCGGGGAAGTTGCGATAGTGACGGCTCCATGACAGCACGTCCATCGCCATGGCCGGCGCGTCGGCGATCTGCACGAAGAACAGCTTGTCGGCGGGCACCTGGTCGAGCCCGACCAGGTCGTCCTTTACCGCGAGCACATGGAAACTATCCAGGATGAGGCCGAGTGCGGGATGGTCGGCGCGCTTTACGATCCGCCAGCTATGCTGCCATCGGTTGACGTGCCGGCCCCAGGCGAGCGCTTCGTACCCGACGCGCAGGCCGCGTGCCGCTG
Organism: Acetobacteraceae bacterium; assembly: GCA_036521275.1. Taxonomy (GTDB): domain Bacteria; phylum Pseudomonadota; class Alphaproteobacteria; order Acetobacterales; family Acetobacteraceae; genus DATDIC01. The sequence goes on along the minus strand of DATDIC010000447.1, from coordinate 3,788 downwards.
CGCGTTCCGCCAGTGCGTGCAGGTCCGCCGCGGCGCGTGCATCGTCGTTCAGTGCGGAGGGCTGGACATTGCTGCATGCCAGCATCATGGGCGCGCCGAGCGCTGCCATGACGTCGAGCTTGCGTTCGGCGCGTTCCAGGTTGCGTGGGAGGCGCGACGGTTCCATTGCCTCGAAGTCGCGGAACGGCTGCCACAGATAGATCGTGAGCCCCAGGTCGTTGGCGATGCGGCGGATATCCTGCGGCGTGCCGTCGAAGGTGAGCAGGTCGTTGTCGAAAATCTCGACGCCGTCGAATCCGGCGCGGGCGGCGGCTTCCAGCTTGTCCGGGAGTGCCCCGCTGAGGCAGACGGTGGCGATCGAGCGCGGCGAGGCTGGCATGGGCACCTCCGCGAGGTTCGGTTGAGGGGCAGGTGTTGGGGGGTCGTTATGACATGACAAAATCAGGCGTCATTCCCGCGGAAAGCGGGAATCCAGCAGCGGGGGCCTGGATTCCCGCTTTCGCGGGATGACGGGATGACGCGGTTGTTTCCGAATGCCTCCTGATTAGCCGCCAAGGGCAGCCTAGGCCCCGCCGCTGCTGCCTGCCAGCCTGGCCGGTGTTTTACTTGCCGAGCGAAACCTTCTCCATGTCGAAGAACATTTGGGTCGGGTTGAGCTGGTAGCCGTGGACGTCCGGGCGGATGGCGCGTACCTGCTCCACCGAGTTGATGAACACCCAGGGCGCGCCCTGCCAGACGAGCTCCTGGATCTGCTGGTAGATCGCCACGCGCTTGGCATGGTCGGTCTCGGCGAGGCCCTGCTTGCACAGCCGGTCCACGTCGGGGTTCTTGTAGCGGGTGGTATCATCCGCCGCGTTGCGTGAACTGTACAGCTCACAGACGAAATTATCCGGGTCGCCGTTGTCGCCGGTCCAGCCGATCATGAAGAGGCCTTGGTATTTGCCGCTGCGCACGGTGGACAGGAAGGCGCCCATGTCCAGCTTGCGAAGCTGCGCGTCGATGCCGACTTTCTTCAGGTAGCCCTGGACTGCGACCGCGAGGTCGGCGCCGGCCGGATTGTAACCACGCGGGCTGTTATAGGTCAGGAAATCGACCGAGAGCGGGGTCTTCACGCCTGCCTCGTCCAGCATTTTCTTGGTCAGGGCGGGGTTGTAGGTGTACGCCGGCTGCTGCGGCTGATAGCTCCATTCCGAAGCCGGCATCGGTGCCAGCATCGGCACGGCGAAGCCTTTGAACAGCGCCTTGTTGATGGCGTTGCGATCGATGGCGTAGTTCAGCGCCTGCCGCACCTTCTCGTTGTCGAACGGCGCGACGTCGGTCGGCATGCCCATGCCGCTTTGCGCCAGTCCCGGCTGGGTCAGCAGCTTGATCGCCTTGTCGGCTTGCAGGGCAGGAACCACCGTGGAGCTGACGTCGGCGAGGATCTGGATATCGCCCTTCTTGATCGCCAGCAGCGCGGATTGCGGGTCGGGGTATTCCTTGAAGATCAGGTGGTCGATGTGCGGCTTGCCGTTCCAGTAGGCTGGGTTGGCATCCAGCGTGACCGAATCGCGCGACTTCCATTCCTTGAAGATGTAAGGACCGGTGCCGACCGGATTGTTGCGGAAGTCCTTGCCGAATTTCGCGGCGGCGGCCGGGCTGACCACCCCGTTCCAGACCATTGCCAGGCTGGTGACGAAGGCGGCGTTGGGCTGCTTCAGTTTGAACTCGACGGTCTGGTCGTCGATCTTGCTGAGCGACGCGACATCGCCGTAGGTGAAGTCGATATAACCCTCGACCGGGCCGGTGTTGTAGATGTTGATGGGGCTGGATTTATCCAGCAGCCGGTTGATGCCCTGGATGTAGGTATCGGCGTTGAGCGGCGTGCCGTCCTGGAACTTGACGTTCGGGCGCAGCTTGAACTGGTAGGTCAGCCCGTCTTCGGAGACGTTCCAGCTCTGCGCCAGTCCGGGTTCCGGCTCCACCGTGCCGGGCTTGTACTTGACCAGGCTGTCGTAGATGGTCGCCATGATGAAGCCGGACGTGTTGTTCAGCACCGCTTCCGGATCGAGCCCGGTGGGGTCTGCGGCGATGCCGATGACCAGCGTGCTGTCGGCGCGGGCGGCGCCGGCGCTGCACATGGCGGCGAGGCACGCCGCCGCTATCAGTCGCTTCATTCTCCGTCCCCCTGTTTGTCGGTCAGCCCGGTTATTGGTCAGACCCAGTAACGTTACCGCGCCGGGTTTGCCGCGCACAAGCAGTCTGGTCTCGCGGCGGCGGGGCGGTTGGTGCAATATCGGGGCCCGAGCGAGCAAGGAGATGATTATGGCTGAACGAACCCGCAGCGAGCAGGAACAGGCGCTGGCCGAGACCGCGCGCCGCGTGCTGCCGGCCGGCAGCTTCGGCAACATGCCGGCCGACGTGATCATCCGCGAAGGCCGCGCCGGGCGGGTGTGGGACATGAGCGGCAACGAATATGTCGATTTCCTGCTCGGGTCGGGGCCGATGTTCGTCGGCCACGCGCATCCCGACGTGGTGGCGGCGGTGCAGGCGCAGCTTGCCCACGGCTTCACTTTCTTTACCGAGAACGAGCACGGCATCCGGCTGGCCGCCGAGATCGTGGAGGCGGTGCCGTGCGCCGACAAGGTGCGCTTCGTCAGCAGCGGCACGGAGGCGGATGCCTATGCGATGCGCGCGGCGCGCGCGTTCCGCCAGCGCGACAAGATCCTGAAGTTCGAGGGCGGCTATCACGGCATGAGCGACTATTCGCTGATGAGCCTGTCGCCCAAGCGGCCCGGCAACTTCCCTCAGCCGGTGCCGGATTCCCCCGGCATCCCGCAGAGCCTGCGCGACGAGGTGCTGATCGCGCCGTTCAACGATGCCGACCTGGCGGCGAGCCTGATCGCCGAACATCATGACGAGCTGGGCGGGGTGATCGTGGAGCCGTTCCAGCGGCTGCTGGCGCCGCAGCCCGGGTTTTTGCAGGCGCTGCGGGAGGTGACGCGCAAATACGAGATCCCGCTGATCTTCGACGAGGTGGTGACCGGGTTCCGGTTCGCGTGGGGCGGCGCGCAGGATTATTACGGCGTGACTCCGGACCTGTGCACGTTGGGCAAGATCATCGGCGGCGGCTTTCCGCTGGCGGCGATCGCCGGGCGGGAGGACATCATGGCTCAGTTCGATCGCGCCCGCGCGGGCGACGAGCGGTTCCTGTTCCAGGTCGGTACGCTGTCCGGCAACCCGATCGCGGCGGTGGCGGGCTTGGCGACGCTGGAAATCCTGAAACAACCCGGCGCTTATGAAAAGGTGTTCGCCACCGGCCGCACGCTGATGGAAGGCATCCAGCGCATCATCCGCGACACGCATTTGCCGGCGCAGGTGATCGGCGCACCGGTGATGTTCGATATCGTGTTCACCGAAAACGAGGTGCGGGACTATCGCGACATACTGACGGCCAATACCGACAAGTCCAAGCGCTTCACCCGGGCGGTGCGGGAGCGCGGCGTGCTGAAGAGCGACGGCAAGTGCTATGTTTCGCTGGCGCATGATGCCGAGGATATCCGGCATACGCTGGATGCGTTTGCGGCGGCGGCCGAGCAGGAGTCAGCCGCGCTGGTCGGGTGAACGGGGCGCGGGCGTCTTCAAGCGGCCACATGGGTAACACTTCAGACCGGGCACATGGGTGACAGTTTTCGTGATTTGTTCGTTCGGCGATGCCGGTGTTGAGCGAGCTGTTGAGCGGGCGTGATGCAAGCTGTCGTGCGGTCAGTTTCCTGGTTCGGCTGAAGGCCGTTTCCTCGTCCCGGCCT
>DATDIC010000446.1:0-4426 GCA_036521275.1 Acetobacteraceae bacterium | reverse complement strand
CTGAAGCTCGGCGGGCCGTTGCTGGCGGTCGGGCTCGTGGTGGGCCTGCTGGTCTCGGTGCTTCAGGCGGTCACGCAGATCCACGAAGCCACGCTGGCGTTCATCCCCAAGGTCGTCGCGCTGGCCGCGGCGCTCGTGCTGCTCGCGCCATTCATGCTGGCAACCCTGTCCGGCTACATGCACCTGCTATTCCAGCGCATCATCGCGATCGGCGGCACATGACCGGAGCCGAGCCGCTGTTGCTGGCCAGCCTTCCGGCATGGGCGTTTGCGTTCGTGCTGGTGCTGGGGCGCACCGGCTGCGCGGTGATGCTGCTGCCCGGCCTGGGCGAATCGGACGCACCCGCGATCGTGCGCGCCGGGTTGGCGGTTGCCATCACGCTGCTGCTGGTGCCGGGCATCGCGCCGCGCGTGCCGGCGGTGCCGGCGGGCATCGGTGATGCGGCGGCGATGGTCGCCGCCGAGGCGATCACCGGCCTGTGGCTCGGCTGGCTGGCGCGGCTGCTGGTGCTTGCCTTGCCGCTGGCCGGACAGATTCTGGCCTATATGCTGGGTATCTCGAACGTGCTGCAGCAGGACCCGGATCTGGGCCCGCAGACGACGGCGCTGGCCCGCATGTTCTCGCTCGCCGCGCCGGTGGCCATCCTGGCGTCCGGGCTCTATTCGCTGCCGATCGCGGCGCTGGCCGGCAGCTATGAGCTGATCGCGCCAGGCGCCCTGTTGCCGACCGGCCCGGGAACCGAGGCCGCGGTCCACGCCGTCTCGCAGGCATTTGCCCTCGCGGTGCGGCTGGCCTCTCCGCTTATCATCGCCAGCATCGTGTGGCATGTCGCGACCGGCCTGCTGGCCCGGCTGGTGCCGCGCGTCCAGGTCTATTTCCTCGCGCTGCCGGGGCAGATACTCGGCGGCCTCCTGCTGCTGGCTGCCCTCGCGGCAACCATACTGGCGGCATGGCAAACCGCGGTACAAAGCGGCTTCGACGCGCTGCCCGGCCTGCGATGATCCGGCATGGCTGATGCCGAAGGCGCCGGCGGCGACCGCTCCGAGGCACCGACCGGCCGGCGGCTGCAACGTGCCCGTGACGCCGGTCAGGTCGCCGTGTCGCGCGAGCTGTGCGTGCTGGCCGTGCTCGGCGCCAGCGGGCTCATGCTGGCGGCAACCGCCGCGCAGACAGGGGCGCAACTGGCACAGCGGCTGACGGTGTTCCTGATCCACTTCGATCTTTCGGATCCGGCAGCGATCCGCCTGGCGGCACTCGCGGCAATACGCGCGACGATGCCCATCATGGGCGTGGCGTCCGTGGTCGGGGCCGGCGCGGTGCTGCTGCAAACCGGCTTCCTGTTCAGCGCCGCGCCACTGGCGCCCAGCTTGGGCAGGATCAGCCCGCTGGCGGGAGTGCGGCGGCTGCTCAGCGTGGAAAGCGCGATCGAAGCCGGCAAGTCGCTGGTCAAGCTGACGGTCATCGCCGCCGCTCTCTATTGGGTCCTGTCCGCCGACCTGCCCCGCCTGATGGCGGCACCGTTCCGCGACCCGCGATCCCTCGCCCCCACAGCGCTCGCGCTCGCGATGCACGTGGTGATGACGGTGGTGGGCGTGCAGGCTGCCATTGCCGTGCTGGACGTGGTGCAGGTCAGGTTTCGCCACACGCGGGGCCTGCGCATGAGCCGGGTGGAAATACGCGACGAGCACAAGGAGCTGGAAGGCGATCCGCGGGTCAAGATGCGGTTGCGGCGGTTGCGCACCCAGCGTGCCCGCAAGCGGATGCTGGCAGCGGTGCCCAAGGCCACCGTGGTGGTGACCAACCCCACCCACTACGCGGTTGCCCTGGCGTATGATCGCGCGAAGAATGCGGCACCGCGGCTGGTGGCGAAGGGAGTCGATACGATGGCCGAGCGGATCCGCGATCTCGCGCGCGAGCACGCCGTGCCGCTGGTCGCCAATCCCCCGCTGGCGCGCGCGCTGTACCGGCTGGAGGTGGACACCGACATTCCGCCGGAGCACTACAAGGCGGTGGCGGAACTCATTGCGTATGTCTGGCGCCTGCGCGGTCGGGCGGCGGCATCTTCCACGCCGGCACCAAGCTGATGAGCGGCGATCGCGAACCTCCGAATGCCTCTGGCGCAGACCAGATCGCCCACGACGTCAACAATCTGCTGTCGGCGATCGCCGCCGCGAGCGATGCCGTCCTGTCACGCGCCGTGATCGACCCCGAAACGCGGGCCGATCTGGTGCTGATCCGCGTCAGCGCCCGGCGCGCCGGCACCAAGCTGCGGCGTCTGCTGCGTCACGGTGCGCAGCGCGACGAGCCGCCCTCGCTGCATCCGCGCTGCATCGACCTGGTGATCCAGGAGATCGCCAACACCATTCGTCATGTTGCCGGGCCGGCGATTCGGCTCGAGATCGACCTCGGCACGCCCGATCGCCTGGCTCTGCTCGATGTCGACGCGCTCCACGATGCCTTGCTGAACCTGGTCGCCAACGCGCGCGATGCGATGCCGGACGGCGGCGTGGTCACGCTGCGGACTGAACTGGCGGCGCTGCGCCAGCCGATGGCGGCGGCGCCGGATGCGGTGCCGGCCGGGCACTATGTGTGCATCGAGCTGAGCGACCATGGCCCCGGCCTGGCGCCCGATTTGTGGAGCAAGGTGTTCGAGCCGTACGTCACCACCAAAGGATCCAACCACGGCGGCGGCCTGGGCCTGCCGGCGGTAAAAGAGGTCATGCGGCGGCATGCCGGCGCGGTGACCCTGGACAGCCGGCCCGGCGGCGGCACCAGGGTCCGCATGTTCGTTCCGGTGCTGAGCAAGTCGCGCCGCCAGCCGGACGGGCGGCTGATCCTGCTGGTGGAGGACGAACCGGCGCTATGCCGCCTCATGGTACAGGCACTCAGCGGGCAGGGCTGGCGGGTCGCCGCAGCCGCCAGCGGCGAGGCGCTGTTGCGCCTGCCGTTACTAGCGGCCCCGTCCGCCGAAACACCGTCCGCCGAAACACCGTCCGCCGAAACACCGGCGCTGTTGATCTCCGACCTCGCGCTGGCCGGGCTCGACGGATTGGCGCTGCTGCACGGCGTCCGCCGCATCTTCCCGGACCTGCCGGCAATCCTGTTGTCCGGATACGGCCGCGCGTACCTCCCGACCGGATCACCGGGCGTCGCGTTCCTGCACAAGCCGTTCGGCATGGCGGAATTATCGGAGCTGGTCGCCAGCGTCGCCGATCAGGGTATAGGCGAATCGGACGGGTTCTTCTATTGTTCCAACCCGGCCGGAGCGGGATCGAACATGAGGCCAACGAATGATTAACGCGCATTGCGTGTGATCAAAGCGCATGCGGGAGCCAGGTTGCCATTGTGTTCGCTTGCATGCGAGCAAACAGGTCTGCAATCATAGGGCGAGTAGAACGCGCGTCTTTTAACGGTCGGTTGTGACGCGGCAAAACGAGAGGGTCTCGGAATGGAAAAAGACAAGGCGCTGGATGCCGCGGTCGCGCAGATCGAACGGGCGTTCGGCAAAGGCTCGATCATGCGCATGGGCGCGCGCGGCGGCAACGAACAGATCGAGGTCATCCCGTCCGGCTCGCTCGGGCTCGACCTGGCGCTCGGCACCGGCGGGTTGCCGCGTGGCCGCATCGTCGAGATCTACGGACCGGAGAGCTCCGGCAAGACCACCCTCGCCCTGCATGCGATCGCCGAGGCGCAGAAGCGCGGCGGCACCTGCGCCTTCATCGACGCCGAGCATGCGCTCGATCCGGGCTATTCGCGCAAGCTCGGGGTCGATGTGGACAACCTGCTCATCAGCCAGCCCGATGCCGGCGAGCAGGCGCTGGAGATCGCCGATACGCTGGTGCGCTCCGGTGCGATCGACGTGCTGGTGGTCGATAGCGTCGCCGCGCTGGTCCCCCGCGCCGAGCTGGAAGGCGAGATGGGCGACAGCCACATGGGGCTGCACGCCCGGCTCATGAGCCAGGCGCTGCGCAAGCTCACCGGCAGCGTATCCCGGTCCAACACGATGCTGATCTTCCTCAATCAGATCCGCATGAAGATCGGCGTGATGTTCGGCAACCCGGAAACCACTACCGGCGGCAACGCGCTGAAATTCTACGCCTCGGTCCGCATGGAAATCCGCCGCATCGGCCAGATCAAGGAACGCGACGAGGTGGTGGGCAACCAGACCCGCGTGAAGGTGGTGAAGAACAAGCTTGCGCCGCCGTTCCGTCAGGTCGAGTTTGACATCATGTATGGCGAAGGCATCAGCAAGGTGGGCGAACTGATCGATCTGGGCGTCAAGGCGGGGGTGGTGGAGAAGTCCGGCGCCTGGTTCAGCCACGACAGCCAGCGCATCGGCCAGGGGCGGGAGAACGCCAAGCAGTTCCTGCGCGACCACAAGGACGTGGCGGAGGCGATCGAGCGCAAGGTGCGCGACCAGTCCGGC
>DATDIC010000445.1:0-3427 GCA_036521275.1 Acetobacteraceae bacterium | reverse complement strand
GGCGCCGACCGCCCGCCGCGCCCGGCCGGACACGGCGCCGTCACAGAACGTGACGTACGGGTTCGAGACCCGCGCCGTGCATGCCGGCGCCACGCCGGACCCCACCACGGGCGCCCGCACCACGCCGATCTTCCAGACCGCATCCTATGTGTTCAAGGATGTCGATCATGCAGCCTCGTTGTTCAATCTGCATGATTTCGGTTACATCTATTCGCGGCTGAACAACCCCACTGTCTCGGTGCTGGAAGAACGCGTGGCCAGCCTGGAAGGCGGCCGCGCGGCGCTGGCCGCCGCTTCGGGCCATGCGGCGCAGTTCCTGGTGTTCGCCACCATGATGGAGCAGGGCGACGAGTTCCTTGCCTCCCGCAACCTGTATGGCGGATCTCTGACGCAGTTCGGCCTGTCGTTCCGCAAGCTGGGCTGGACCTGCCACTTCGTCGATCCGGCCGACCCGGAGAATTTCCGCCGCGCACTGACCCCGCGCTGCAAGGCGATCTTCGTCGAAAGCCTGGCCAATCCCGGCGGCGTCATCGTCGATCTGGAGCCGGTGGCGCGGATCGCGCACGACGCCGGGATACCGCTGATCGTCGATAACACGCTGGCCACGCCCTATCTGTGCCGGCCGATCGAATGGGGCGCCGACCTGGTGGTGCATTCCACCACCAAGTTCCTGGATGGGCACGGCAATTCGCTGGGTGGCATCATCGTGGAATCCGGCCGCTTCGACTGGAGCCAGGGCGATCGGTTCCCGTCCCTGACCGAGCCGGAGCCCGCCTATCACGGGCTGCGCTTCTACGAGAATTTCGGTGACTTCGCGTTCACCACCAAGGCCCGCGCGGTGGCGCTGCGCGATTTCGGCCCGACCATGGCGCCGATGAACGCGTTCCTGACCATCACCGGCACCGAGACGCTGCACGTGCGCATGGAGCGGCACTGCACGAATGCGCGGAACGTGGCCGGGTTCTTGGAGCACCACCCGCGCGTGGCCTGGGTTTCCTATGCCGGGCTGGAGTCGAGCCGCTATCATGCGCTGGCGCGGAAATACCTGCCGCGCGGCGCCGGCGCGGTGTTCACGTTCGGCGTGCGGGGCGGCTATGAAGCCGGCACGAAGCTGGTGGAATCGGTGCGGCTGTTTTCCCATCTGGCGAATATCGGCGATACCCGCAGCCTGATCCTGCACCCGGCCTCCACCACGCACCGCCAGCTTTCCGACGAGCAGCGGCAGGCTGCCGGGGCTGGGCCGGATGTGATAAGGCTGTCGATCGGGCTGGAAACCGCGGAAGACCTGATCGCGGACCTGGACCAGGCGCTCGATCAGGCCAGAACCTGACAGGAAACCAAAGCTTTATGGCTGACAACGCTATCATCGAAGCCGCCGACCACGCAGCGCGCAACTGGCGCTTTTCCTCCAAGCGGCGCATCCGGCGCGGCGACGACAGCCATCGCGCGATGCTGTCGCGATTGATGCTGGACACGTTCAACCCGTACAAGCCGGCGGTGATCGACTGGCCGATACTGGAGCCCGAGGCACGGGAGCGGCTGATCAACCTGCCGATCTGGGACATCGCCGTCCAGACCGAAGGGCGGGCCCGGCTGCGCGTGCTCAGTTACGCGCGCACGGTGCAGGACGCGCTGCTCCGCCAGGCGTTCGAGCTGATGGGTTTCGAGGAGGGGCGGCACAAGGAGGTGCTGTCCCACCTGGTACGCGCCTACGGGATCGAGCTGGACCCCGAGCCCGCGTATATCGAGCCGAAAGACCCCGAATGGGGCATGATGGTGACCGGCTATTCCGAATGCATCGACAGTTTCTTTGCGTTCGGCCTGTTCGCGCTGGCCCGCCGCTCCGGCTTCTTCCCGGAGGCGCTGGTCGAGACGTTCGAGCCGGTGATCCAGGAAGAAGGACGCCATATCCTGTTCTTCGTGAACTGGATCGCCTGGCACAAGCGGACCATGCCGTTTTGGCGCCGCCCCTGGTTCATGCTGAAGACGCTCGCGGTGTGGACGTTCCTCATTCGCGAGCGCATCGGGCTGGCCCGGGATGTGAACTCCGGTGCGAAAGAGGACGCCAACTTCACCGTGCAGGGCGCCGGTGCGGTCAGTGGCCAGGACATCAACACCGCCGAGCTGATGGACCTGTGTCTGACCGAGAACGACCGGCGGCTGGCCGGCTATGATCCGCGGCTGCTGCGGCCGACCACGGTGCCGCGGCTGGTGCGGCTGGCACGCCGGTTCATGCGCGGCCCGCGCACGGCCGCCGCCTGACGGATCGCGGCATGAGTGACCAGCCGCCTCCGCCATTGGCCGGCGTGACGGTGCTCGACCTCGGGCAGATCTACCAGGGACCCTATTGCACGCTGCTGCTGGCGAAGGCGGGGGCGGAGGTGATCAAGATCGAGCCACCCGGGGGCGAGCCGTTGCGTCGCCGGACTCCGGTGGGGAAGACGGGGACGTTTGCGATGGCGCTGCTGAACGCCAACAAGCGGGCCATCACGCTGAACCTGAAGGCGGAGCGCGGGCGGGCGCTGCTGATCGAGCTGGCGAAGCGGGCGGACGTGCTGGTGGAGAATTTCTCGCCCGGCACGATGGATGGGCTGGGGGTGGGGTACGCGGTGCTGGCACAAGCCAATCCGCGGCTGATCTACGCCACCGGAACCGGGTTCGGGATCAGCGGGCCGGATCGCGACAACCTGGCGATGGATTTCACCATCCAGGCCGCCAGCGGCATGATGAGCATTACCGGCGAATCCGACGGTCCTCCGCTGAAGGCCGGCCCGACGGTGGTGGATTTCTCCGGTGGGATACACCTGTATGCCGGCGTGATGACGGCGCTGTTTCAGCGCACCACCACCGGGCGCGGCCAGTTGGTGGAGGTCGCCATGCAGGAGGCGGTCTATCCCACCATGGCGACCAGCATGGAATATCACGTGCGGACCGGGAAAGTGCCGCCGCGCAGCGGCAACCGCCAGGCGTCGCTGGCGAGCGCGCCCTACAACGCGTTTCCCACCACCGATGGCTGGGTCGCCGTGCACGTGGTCACCGATGGCCACTGGCAGAACCTGCTGCGGGCGATGGGGCGGGAGGAGCTTGCCGACGACCCGCGCTTCACGCTCCATGCGGCACGCGCCGCGCACATGGAGGAAGCCGAGGCACTGGTGCGGGACTGGACCATCCGGTTGCCGAAAGCCGAGGTGGTCGGCATCGCGCGCCGCTACCGCATCCCCTGCGCTCCGGTGCGCACCGTGGACGAGGTTATGCGCGACCCCCACATGCACCAGCGCGGCTTCCTGGAGCGGGTCGACCACCCGGATTTCGGGGAGGTGACATTGCCCGGCATGCCGCTGCGGCTGCACGGCGCCGGACGCGTGGCAGCGGTGCCCAGTGTCGGGCTGGGGGCGCACAATGCGGAGGTGTTCGGGGGGATGCTGGG
>DATDIC010000444.1:0-4906 GCA_036521275.1 Acetobacteraceae bacterium | reverse complement strand
CTCGCCGTCCCGCCCCGCCCGGCCGATTTGCTGGTACCATGCCTCCGGACAGTCGGGCATATCGAGATGCGCGACGAAGCGCACGTCCGGTCGATCGATCCCCATGCCAAAGGCGATGGTTGCAATCACAATCAGCGGCTCACCGGAACGGAAGCGGGCGAGGGCGGCACGCTTGTGCTCGGGATCGAGGCCGGCATGGAACGCCACTGCGGGCCAGCCTTTCGCGCGCAGACGCTCAGCGACACGCTCGGTCTTGTTGCGAGACCCGCAATAGACGATGCCGCATCCGTCCGGGTGCCGGCCCAGCAGATCGAGAAGCTGCCCGGTCTCGCCGATCTTGGGTTCGGCGGCGAGGTGCAGGTTCGGGCGATGGAAGCTGGCCACGAACAGGGCTGCGCTTTCCATGCCGAGCGCGCCCAGGATATCGGTGCGCGTGCGCGGATCGGCGGTCGCGGTCAGGGCCAGTCGCGGCACACCGGGGAATCGCTCCGGCAGGCACGCCAGGCCGCGATACTCGGGACGGAACTCGTGCCCCCACTGCGAGACGCAGTGCGCTTCGTCGATAGCGATCAGCGACAGCCCGATGCGCGCCAACCGGTCCATCGTCCCGTTACCCAACAGCCGCTCCGGCGACACATAGAGCAGGTCGAGTTCGCCCTCGATCAGATCGCGCGTGGCACTGCGCGCCTCCGCCGGGGCCAGTTCCGAATGCAACGCCGCCGCGGCGACCCCGAGCTGCCGCAGCGCCGCCACCTGGTCGTCCATCAGTGCGATCAGCGGCGAGACCACGATAGCGGTGCCGGGGCGGCAAAGCGCCGGAAGCTGGTAGCAGATGCTCTTGCCGCCACCGGTCGGCATCAGCACCAGGGCGTCGCCCCCGGCCAGCACATGGTCCACGACCGGCTGTTGCAGACCGCGGAATTCCTGGAAACCGAAGACCCGGCGCAGGACCTCGACCGCATCGGCACGCGCGGCGATGTGGTTCATCCGGTCAGCGGGCGTGGAAGCTGACCTGCACCCGGCGGCTTTCCTGGGTCGAGAGGGCGGGTTGCACGGAACCTTCCCCCACCTGGCTGATACGTGATGGGTCGATGCCGTCGGTCGCGAGCTGGTCTACCACCACCTGGGCACGCAATTCCGAGATCAGGACATTGGCCTTGCGGCTGCCAGTGGGATCGGCAAATCCGGTGACCTGAATCGTCATGCCCGGATGCGTCTTCGCCCAGGCCGCAGCGTGGCCAATCACGCCGTTGGCCGGCTCATCCAGCGCGGCCGACCATTCCTGGAAAAATACCACGTAGCTGGGCGGAGCCTGCGCTGCCGCGCATCCCGCCGACAGACCGAGCAGCAGCAAGGCAAAGACAGAGCGCATGCCCGAATCCCTCTCGACGACGCAACGCTGCCTGTCTGCCCAGCGCGCCGGCCCACGTCAACGGGACAGTACGAGAACGTGCACTTAGCTGTCCCAAACGACGCGGCGATAGCCGAGCTGTGGCGCCATGCTCTCGACCCAGGCCCGCGCGCCCTCCGACGTATCGGCGATATGTGCGTCGGGCCATTCCTGCCCAGCCGCGGCGCCTTCCGGGTTCATTTCTCCGGCAAAGACAGCGCGGAACAGGCCGCTGTCCATCCGCTCCAGCCGGGCATGCAGGTCGCCTTTGGTCACCGGTGCGTTCGGCTTCAGCATGGCGGGTCCTTTCTGGTTCGCGTCGGTCGTAACGCCGGGACGCTGCGGCGGTGGCGCAACCGGCCGACCACTCGCGCCGTTGCAATCGGGGATGAACGGAGGCAGGCGCATGAACAAGGCAAGGGCTCCCGGCGGTGTGGCCGACGGACCTGTCGAACAGCAACTGCGCGACACCGATGGGTTGCCGGGCAAACGCGCGGCACTGCCGGCGGGCACGCTGCCAGGATTGCCGCCCGATCCGCAGGCCGACGAGAATCGCGATCCGCCGCCGGTGACGCAGAGCGGCGCGGGTCCGTACCGGCGGACCGTCGATCTTGCACAAAACAACGTGACGCCCGCCGGCAAGCGGCAACGCCGCACGGCCGATCCTATTGAGCTTTCGACATTGGCGGATAAGGAGCTCGAAGTGAGCGGAACCAGCGACAAAGCCCGGGATGTGTTCATCGTCGGATTGCGCAACCAGCACGCGGTCGAAAATCAGGCAATCGAGCTGCTGGAGCGGCAGATCGGGCGGTTGGAAAATTATCCAGAGATGGTCGAACGGATGCGCCAGCATCTGGAGGAAAGCAAGGAGCAGGCCCGCCGCATCGAAGACTTGCTGTCACAGCTTGGCACCAGCCACTCGACCGTGAAAGAGACGGCGATGTCGCTGATGGGCAATCTCATGGCCATCGGCCACACCATGGCCGGCGACGAGGTCGTCAAGAACACGCTCGCCAATTATGCTTTCGAGCATTACGAGATGGCCGCATATATCGGGCTGCTCACGCTGGCAGATGTGGTCGGCCATCCCGGTGCGAACACAGCATTGAACCAATCGCTGCGCGAGGAAGAGGCAATGGCGCAGTGGATTGGCGATCATATCGGGCCGACGGTCCTGCGCTTCGTGGAGCGCAGCAAAGCCGGCGTGAAAGCGGGAGTATGAACCAATGAGCACTGCGACCACCACCACCGACCACACGTTCATTCGCAAATGGGTGGAGCAACGCGGCGGACGCCCGACCAAGGTAAAGGGCGTGCCGGAGAAAAGCGGGGAAGGTATCCTGCGTATCGACTTCGCCGAACCGGACGAAAAACTGGAAGAGATCTCCTGGGACGAGTTCTTCCGCACCTTCGAAGACCGCCGGCTGGCGTTCCTGCATCAGGACAAGCAGGGTGATAAAGTCAGCCGCTTCTTCAAATTTGTGCGGCGGGAAGCATAAGGGCGCGGGAGTCCCGGCCCCGCCATTCCCGCGGAAAGCGGGAATCCAGCGACAGCCCGCGCAACCGCGGCCTCGGCGTGGACGGCCGCCTGTGCGGACATGACGGGCAGAGTTAGTCTTTCGCCCGGTTGGTCCTATTCGCGATTTTCCTTCGCCGCCACCAGCAAGGCCACAGGTGGCCGGAAAATCTCCGGCCACGAAGACCAACCTGTGCCAGCGAGCCGCAAGACGATTACAGCCGCAACAAGCAGCATGACATAGCAGGTTCCTCGCGTCATCAACAGCAGGAAGGGTGTTGCCACGCCAGCAAGGCTGGTTGCCAGCAGCGCACCACATCCAACCGAAGCCGCCAGGGCAAGCGGCAAGAACCCGGCCCACATGCACTGCACCGCGCCGGCACCCAGCACGCGCGCGTTTCTGTGCAGCATGTACGGTGTCGCGACCACCTGCGCACCGAGCCAGACCAGTGCTGCGGAAAGCGCAGACTCCGGCCGCAGGACGGCGACCGCGGCGACCAACACAGCGCAACTGATAAGGTTTCCTCGCAAAGCATATTGTGGGGCCGCGCGCGCAACCGCCGCCACCCCGGCCGGGTAGCTGAGGAACAACCACGCGGACAGCGCAATCAGCGGCAGCGCGGCCAAAGCGGAACCGGCCCAGGCCACACCCAGCAGCCAGTGCGTCAGCGGTTGCACAGTCACTGCCATCCCCGCGAACACCGGAAACACGACCAGACCGGCACTGCGCAGCCAGCGGTCCACGCTGTACCGCAGTGCCGCTCTGTCGTTCTGTTGTTCCGCCATCCCCGGCAGCATCAGCCGCCATAACGCGGTAAAGGCCAGCTCCCGCACCGTGTCCACGAGACGGAATGCGAGATGCACCTCGCCGAGGGCGGTCGTTCCAGCGGTGCCGCCGATCAATAGTGCGAACAGCCGATACCGCCCGCTTTGCACAAGCGTGCTCGCGGTCAACGGCGCGCCGAGCCGCAACATGTCCCACACCGGCGCCCACCGGCATATCAGACCGGGACGCCATCCGCCGCCGAGCAGCAATGTCAGCGCCCCGGCAATCGAAGTGGTGGCCTGTTGGGCAGCCATGCCCCAGGCCCCTGCGCCCGCCATCGCGCAACCTATCCCCACCACCGTACCGGCGCCTTGGCACAGCAAGGCGCGGCACGCCAGCAGCCGATAACCGCGGCGACGCGTGATGCGGCCCTGGGCCGCTCCGGCTGCCCCGACGATCGGAAGCGTCGCGGCCAGCAGAAGAGACATGCCGATCAGCCGTTTGTCGCCTATCACCCAGGCGAGCGGCCATGCGCTTCCAGCTTCTGCGAGCGCCGCGCCGGCGCCGACCAATGACGATGCCCAGAACGCGCTGGCCGCTGCCGTTTCATCCAGCGTCGCCCGCTGCACCATCGCGTCGGCAAACAGCGCGTTCACACCGACCCACAGCAGCACGTTCACGGCAACCACGGCCGCGCCGACGCCCAATTCCGCCGGCCCGATGATGCGTGCGACTACCAACGCCGATGCAAGCGAGAATCCGGCAGAGGCCGCCGCCTCAACCGCCGACCAGAAAACATCGCGGGCGGGCCGGCCGCTCATCGTGGATCAGTCGCTTTTGGCGCTGACTCGTCGAAGCGCCGTATATCCTGCTTCCGGATGCCGTGTGCGAGACCGTGCGGACGCAGACCCCCGATCTGGCATGCCCACGAAAGCGGACATCGGATCTGTCATGCCCGCCCGTCCGTCATGCCCGCCCGTCCGTCATGCCCGCCCGCCCGTCCGTCATGCCCGCGAAGGCGGGCATCCAGGCGCGAGCCCCCGAAATCCGAAGCCGCCATCGTCAGCCCGCCGACCCCACCGACGATCGCGCCGCGCCAGTGTGCAGGCAAACCACCCACGCCTTTTCTTCACGGCTCGAAGAGCTGGACGACCGCGACAACCCCGGCCACGACGGAGTGCTCCGCTCCCGCCAGGAAGCAGCAGTACTGCGCCCACCCAGCGGACGCATGGCA
>DATDIC010000443.1:0-7574 GCA_036521275.1 Acetobacteraceae bacterium | reverse complement strand
GTGGCCTCGGCTTTGCCATCGAGTGGTACCGCGAACTGCTGATGACACCGAAGGTGCTGGCGTTCGTGTTCATCGTCGGGCTGCTTGGCTATCTGCTCGATCGGCTGCTGCGCGTGGTGCAGCGCGCATTGACGCCGTGGGTGCAGGAGGCGCGCACATGACGGCGCGGCTTTCGTGGCTGCGGCCGGCGGCGGTTCCCGTGCTGCTGATCCTGCTGTGGCAGGTTGCGGCAGCCGGATCCGCGCATGGCCGGGCGCCGACGCCGTTGCATGTGGCGCAAGCGGCATGGCGCCTGTGCGCCACCGGCGAGTTGCCGTTTGCGCTCGGCCTCAGTCTTTCGCGCGTGTTTGCCGGGTTTGTCTGCGCGGCGGCGATCGCGCTGCTGATCGGCGCGCTGATGGGTTATTTCCGCGATGTCGGCCGCAACCTGGATCCGCTGGTCGAGAGCTTCCGTCCGATCGCGCCGATCGCGTTCCTGCCGCTGGCCATCTTGTGGTTCGGAACCGGCACGCCGGCCGCGGTGTTCATCGTGGCCTATGCCGCGTTCTTCCCCATGCTGATCAACATCGTGCACGGCGTGCGCAGCGTCGATCCGCGGCTGGCTGATGCGGCGCGCACGCTGGGTGTCGGGCGTCTGCGGACCTTGCGCAGCGTGGTGCTGCCGGGTGCGCTGCCGAGCATCTTTCTTGGCATGCGGCTCGGGCTCGGCGGCGCCTGGACATCGATTATCGCGGCGGAGCTGGCGGTCGGTGCCAAGGCCGGCGCCGGATCGTCGGGTGGCATCGGGCAGATGATGTTCGTGTTCTATGCCTATCGTGTGGAATTGAATGGCATCGTGGTGTGCATGATCGCGGTCGGGCTGGTCGCGCTTGCCGTGGACAAGGGCGTGCGCGCGCTGCAGCGCATGATGATGCCATGGGCGATCTGATCGCGCAGAGGAGGAAGTTTCACCACGGAGGCACCGAGACGGGGAGAGTGACGTGGAGGTCCGCGGCTGCGTGACACCGAAGATTTGCCTGCGAGAGGTGCGCAAGCAGTACCCCGCACGTGGTGTTGCGGAAGCAACCACCGCGCTCGCCGACATGTCGCTCGATATTTTTCAGGGCGAGTTCGTCTGCATCGTCGGGCCATCGGGCTGCGGCAAGAGCACCGTGCTGAACATGATCGCCGGCCTGGTGGAGCCGACGGGCGGTGCTATCACGCTGGATGGGGAACCGGTGCTGGCGCCGGGGGCGGAGCGTGGCGTGGTGTTCCAGGACTATGCGTTGTTTCCCTGGAAGACGGTGCGCGAGAACGTGGAGTTCGGCCTGCGCTATCGCAGCAAGGGACGCGTGCCGAAGCCGGAGCGGGAGCGGCGCGTGCAGCATTATCTCGATCTGGTGGGGCTCGGCGGCGTGGGCAGGAAATACCCGCACGAGCTGTCCGGTGGGATGCGGCAACGCTGTGCGCTGGCGCGCGCGCTGGCGAACGATCCGCAGGTGCTGCTGATGGACGAGCCGCTGGCCGCGCTGGATGCGCAGACCCGGCTGGTGCTGCAGGAGGAGCTGCTGCGCATCTGGGGCGAGGAGAAATCGCCGGAGGAACGCCGGACGGTGGTGTTCATCACACATGGCATCGACGAAGCAGTGTTCCTGGCCGACCGCGTGGTGGTGATGACGCGGCACCCGGGCCGGATCAAGAACGTGCTGAGCGTCGACCTGCCGCGGCCGAGGGGCGGCGCGGTGCGCACGGCCTCGCGGTTTCAGACGCTGTGCGACGAAATCTGGCAGATGATCCGCGACGATGCCTATGCCGCCGTGGCGGACGGATAGGGCGGGCAGCGCCAACCAGTTACGGGAGGAACAGATGACCGATTGCAATAGACAAGGCAGTCCGATCGGCCGCCGCGCGACGCTAGGGATGACGGGCGCCGGTATCGGCGCGGCGATGCTGGGAATGCCGATGGTCGCGCGCGCCGCACAGAAGATCAAGGTGTCGATCGGCCGCCAGCCTTATGCCGCCGGCAACTCCCCGGTGACGCAGTACATGCTGGAGAACCGGCTGTTCGAGCAGCATGCGGAGAAAGCAGGCTACGACGTGAGTGCCGATTATCGCGATTATCCGTCCGCCATGCCGCAGGTGGAAGCTTTCGTCAGCGGCAACCTGGACCTTGGGATGTGGGGCAACACGCCGATCATCCGCGGCATCGCCGTCAACCAGCCATGGAGCGTGCTGAACGTGGGCGAGGGCCGCATGCGGTTCCTTATTGCGACGCGTCCGGATTCCGGCATCCGCAACCTGCAGGACCTGAAAGGCAAGACGGTCGGCGCGCTGCTCGGCGGCGACCCGTACAACGCGCTGTCGCAGATGCTGCTGTACGAGCTGGGTTCGGCCGATCCGCGCGCCAGCAACATCCGCATCGTGAATACGCCGACCCAGGCCGAAGCGGCGAGCATCCCGCGCGGCATGGATGCCGCCGTGGTGATCTATCCCGCCTTCCTGCTTGCCCAGCGCGATGCCGGCGTGGTTGCGATTGCAAACTCCTACGGTTACACCGAATCCTACTACAAGGGCCCGGCCGGAGAGGGCGCCGGAATCCTGTTGCCCGGCGTGAAGAAGTCCCCGTTCTATCCCGAGGGCTTTTATCTGCACCGGTCATTCTGGATCGGCCAGAACAAGCTGATCGACAACCACCCGAAACTGATCGTCGCGTTCCTGTGCGCGCAGCAGCAGGCGGTCGCGAAGCTGAGCACGATGAACCCCGGCGACGTATCGCAACTGGTGAAGAAATACTGGGGATTGCCGCCCGACCTGGGCGCCAAGGTGGTGCAGGACGAGGTGCTGTTCATGCGCGGCTGGGTGTGGCCGACCGAAGGCGACATCAAGGCGCTGCTCGTCACCTCCAAATTCATGGTGGACGAGAAGATGATCGACAAGCCGCTGACCTGGAAGCAGGTCACCGACAATGTCGGGAAGGCAGCGGCGCTCAACCAGCAGGCGTACGAGCTGATGAACAGCGTGCCGCCGGCGGACGCGTTCACCAAGACGGACGTGAAGGACCTGCGCGGCCTGCCGATCTGGGACATGAAGCAATGGACCAGCCCGACATGAGCGCAACCGATTGCCGCAACCAGACCGGAGAAAATGATGCCGACTGAAATCAGCACTATCGCCTTCGTCGGGCTGGGCACCATGGGCGCGCCGATGGCGCGAAACCTGATGCGCGGCGGCTACGGCGTCGTCGGGTTCGACACCAATCCGCCGGCGCTTGCAGCGCATGTCAGCGCCGGCGGCCGCGCCGCAGCCTCGCTGATCGACGCCGCCGCCGACGCGCAGGTCGCGATCACCATGCTGCCCGACAGCCCGGATGTAGAGCGCGCGATCCTGGGGGATGGCGGTATCATCCAGGGCCTGCGTCCCGGCACCGTCCTCATTGACATGAGTTCCATCGATCCGGCAACCACGCGCCGCATCGGTGAGCAGTTGGCGGCCAGGAATATCTACATGATCGACAGCCCGGTGGGCAAAACCGCCGACCATGCCGTTGCCGGTACGCTGACCCTGATGGTGGGTGGCGATCCGGACATCATCCGCGGGGTGCGCCCCGTGCTCGACCGGATGGGCACCGATTTCTTCTATTGCGGCCCGCTGGGCTCGGGCTGTGCGATGAAGCTGACCAACAATTTCCTTGCCAACATCCTGATGGCGGGAAGTGTCGAGGCGCTGGTGCTCGGCACCAAGGCGGGACTCAGCCTGGACCTGATGACCAGGGTGATGAAGACGACCATGGCGTGGAACAACCAGCTTGGCGTTTCGTTGCCCAAGAAAGCGCTGGCCGATGATTTGTCGCTCGGCTTCATGGTGCGCCTGGCGGAAAAGGACCAGCGTCTCGCAACGCAGATGGCACAGGGGCTGGACGTGAAGACGCCGGTTGCCGACGCGGCGCTGACGACCCTGCGGGAAGCGGTGGCCAGTGGCCTTGGCGAGCTGGATGTCAGCGCGGTGCTCCGCCTGCGGGAGCAACAGGCCGGCGTGCGCGTGCGCCTGCCGCGGGAATAGCCGCAGGATGCCCGCCAACCCGACCTTTCTCGGCTACCGGCGCCCCTCCGGCCGCGCGGGCGTGCGCAACCAGTTGCTGGTGCTCTGCATCAATGGGCTGACAAGTCCGGCGGCACGCCGCATCGCAGCGTCGCTGCCGGGCAGCCGTCTGGTGGCCACGCCCTATGGAAGGGGACAGTTCGGTGCCGACAAGGCTGCCCATGAGCGGCAGATGGTCGGGCTGGGGCGCAACCCGAACGCCGGCGCCACGCTGGTGATCGGCGCCGATCGCGAGAGCGTGGATCATGTGGCTGCTGCGATCGCGACCGTCGGGAAGCCGGTGGAAGCCGTCGCGCTGGACGATGTGCACGAGGACGCGCTGGCGCTGGCAGATCGGGGATTGCGTGCCGGAGCCCGGCTGACGCACGCGATTTCCCGCGCGCGCCGGGAACCGGTGTCCGCGGCGGAGCTGTTCGTCGGTATCGAGTGCGGCCATTCCGACGCCACCTCCGGCCTGGTGTCCAATCCGTTGGCGGGTGCGGTTGCCGACCGGCTGGTGGACCTTGGCGGCACGGTCGTTTTTGGCGAAACCTTGGAATGGCTCGGCGCCGAGCACGTGCTTGCCACCCGCGCGGCAACCGACGGGGTGGGGCAGGCGATCCGAGATGTGGTGTTGCAGCGGGAGGCCGCGGTGGCGG
This sequence comes from Acetobacteraceae bacterium, assembly GCA_036521275.1. Taxonomy (GTDB): domain Bacteria; phylum Pseudomonadota; class Alphaproteobacteria; order Acetobacterales; family Acetobacteraceae; genus DATDIC01. The sequence continues at coordinate 2,859 of DATDIC010000443.1, read as the reverse complement.
CAACCGGGACGGACCTGCTGGGCAACAATCCGGGGCACGAGAATATCCGCGGCGGCCTGTCCAGCATCGAGGAGAAATCCCTCGGCGCGATCGCCAAGGGCGGCAGCCGCCCGATCCGGAGCGTGCTGGCGATTGCACAGGCTCCGGACACCACCGGGCTGCACGTGATGGATGGCCCCGGCTTTTCCCCGGAATCGCTGACTGGCTTTGCTGCCGCCGGTGCTCAGGTGATGCTGTTCACCACCGGCGCCGGCAACAGTTTCTGCAACGCGCTGGCGCCCACCCTGAAGATCAGCGCCCACCCGGAAGCGGTGCAGCGCCTCCGCGAGCAGATCGACATCGATGCAAGCGCTGTGCTGCTGGGCACCGCGGATCTGGAACAGGTGGCGGCGCAGGCGTTCGACCTGCTGCTGGAAACTGCGTCGGGCACGGCGACATGGGGCGAGATCCTCGACGAGACCGCCGAAGTGTTCATTCGCACCGGTTCCTCCTATTGATTGCGCGGAGAATCCGGCCATGACGCAACCCACTTCGTGCGAAGCGATCGCACTCGATCCGTCCGACAATGTCGCCACCGCGTTGCGCGCGCTGGAGCCGGGCGCGGTGAGCGTGCGCTGCGGCGAGCAGATCAGCGTGGTCACAGCGGCGGAACCAATTCCGATGGGACACAAGCTGGCGCTGACCGCACTGGATGTGGGCGCGCCCATCCGGAAATATGGCAGCGTCATCGGGCTGGCGACGGCCGCCATCAAGCCGGGTGCCCATGTGCATGTCCACAATCTGCGCAGCCGCCGCGCGCGCGCCGGCTGAGCGCGTTCCGGTCAGCCGGCCCAGCCGAGATGGCCGGGCAGGAGGCGGCGCGACAGGCGCTCGGTTGGGGTCACAGCGGCAGGCGGTTTACTGCGGCGAGCGCGGTCATCACGCCGCGCAGCTCAGCCAGGCCGCGCAGCCGCCCGATCAGCGGATAGCCGGGATGGGTCTTGCGGTTGGCGTCGTCCAGCAGTTCGTGGCCGTGGTCGGGACGGAACGGCAGGCGCCAATTGGCATCGCCGGCCGCGTGGCGGCGGGCCTGCTCGTGCAGCAATGAGGTTATAACGGCAACCATATCGACATCGCCGCCCAGATGGTCGGCTTCCATGAACGAGCCGTCCGGCTCCTTGATCACGTTGCGCAGATGGACGAAATGGATGCGGCGGGCGAATTGGGCGGCGATGGCGGGCAGATCATTGTCCGCACCGGCGCCAAGCGAGCCGGTGCACAGCGTGATGCCGTTCGCGTCGCTGTCGATTGCACGGATGATGAAATCCAGATCGCCGGCGTCGGAAACGATGCGTGGCAGTCCGAACAGCGGGCGCGGCGGGTCATCGGGGTGAATGGCCAAGCGCACGCCGGCTTCCTGCGCGGCCGGTACCACTTCGCGCAGAAAGCGGGCGAGATTTTCCCGCAGCCCGTCGCGCGTGATGTCGGCGTAGCGGTCGAGCATTCGTCGCAGCCCCGGCACGTCGTAGCGGTCGTATGCGCCAGGCAGTCCGGCCATGATGTTGGCAAGCAGACGGTCCTTGTCGCTTTCCGATGCGCGGTCGAACCAGGCGCGGGCGCGGGCCAGCAGTGCGGGCGGATGGTCAGCCTCGGCGCCGCGGCGTGCCAGGATGAAACAATCGAACGCCGCATATTCCAGCGCATTGAAGCGCAGCGCCGAGCCGCCGCCCGGCAGCGGCGCGGTGAGCTGGGTGCGGGTCCAGTCCAGCACCGGCATGAAATTGTAGCAGATGGTCGTAACGCCGAGCGCCGCCAAATTGCGCAGCGACTGGCGGTAATTGTCGAACAGCGGTGCCAGGTCGCCCTGCGCCTGCTTGATCGGCTCCGCCACCGGCAGGCTTTCCACCACGCTCCATCGCAAGCCCAGCGCCGGATCGGCTTCGATCGTCGCCTTGCGCCGGGCGATCTCGTTCGGTGTCCAGACGATGCCATAGGGGATGTGATGCAAGGCGGTGACGATGCCGGTGGCGCCGGCCTGGCAGATCTCCGGCAGGCGGACCGCGTCATCGGGGCCGAACCAGCGCCAGGTCTGTTCCATCACGCGATCTCCTGCTGCTGCGGCGGATGTTCGAAGAATTCGGCGTGTGCGGCGGCGATGTGCGGGTCTTCCAGCGACCGATGGCGCACCCGGTCGAGCTGCGCCTTCACCGAAGCGATCACCCGCCACACCGTTCCATGTCCGGCGAGTTCCAAGATCACGCGGTGCATGGTTTCGTCAAGAACGAAAGATCGTGCTGGTCGCCGGCCTCGATGCGCTGACGCTGGGCGACGAAGCTGCCGATCGGCGGCACGACGCGCAGCAGCCCGTCCTGGATCGGCCGCTGGAACACGTCGCGGACGGGGGTGGGGCTGATGCCGTTCTGCTCGGCGAGCAGTTTTTCCGACAGCGCCGCGCCGGGCAGGATGCGGCCGGTCAGGATGTCGTCATGCAGCCGGGCATAGAGCCGGCTGGCCTTGGCGCGGGCCGGTCGAACCGTTCGATATGGGCGGCCAGGGCTGGCGGCATGGTCGTTCCCTCGGGACGGAGCTTAGCCATGTATACAACCATGGCAAGCTTGGCCGGCGGCTACCCGTCCGTCAGGGCGGATGCGAAACAGGTAACCCGGGGTTGCGATCGAACGGGGAATGACCGGTCCTGAAAAACCCGTTTCTTCAACCAATTGAACCGTCAAGTTGGGTTGCATTCTTCAGTTGCGGCGGATGTTTCCGGTTGCGCGAGGAACCAGTCCACCACCAGACCGATGCTAACTCGATCCAGATTTAGGCATTCGTGTCAGAAACACGATTGGGTTGCGTTTTTAAGTTGTCGTTCACAATTGA
>DATDIC010000442.1:0-9075 GCA_036521275.1 Acetobacteraceae bacterium | reverse complement strand
CAACCCCGCCAGCCCCGCAAACCCGTCATGCCCCCAGACCCGTCGCGCCCCCAGACCCGTCGCGCCCCAAACCCGTCATGCTCCCCAAACCCGTCATGCCCGCGAAAGCGGGCATCCACGCGCGCGCCCACAAAATCCGAGGACTTGCCTGGATTCCCGCAAATCCGCAGGAACAACGCCCATGCGTCACAATGCGGTCTGGTGTTACCCCCGACGAAATCGCCCCAGCCACCCTTCCGCTGCGATCCGCCCTCCTTCGCACAACCGCTGCAAAAACGGCCACGACGTATCCAGCGTGCTCGCCTGCGCCAAGTCCTCGATCACCTCGGGCGCCGCGATCTCGTGGAACTTCAGCGCATCCAGCTTCCGGCACAGCTCCGACCGAAAGATCCGCCGCCGCCCGCAGGCCCGTCGCAATTCCTCCACCGCCTCCTGCTCGCGCTGCAGCGAAGCGTTGAACCCGATCTCCCGCACGCGCCGCGAAATCTCGTGCGACAGATGCGGCACGCTCTCATGCAGCTCCGGCACCAGCCGCACCAGCAGGATATCCACCGCCTCCGTATCGACCACCAACTGCCGCAACGGCGGATTGGCGCTGTATCCCCCGTCCCAGTACGCCTCCCCCTCAATCTCCACGGCATGTTGCAGGAACGGCAGGCAGGCCGACGCCAGCACCGCGTCCAGCGTCACCTCGTCCTCCCGGAACAGCCGCGCATGCCCGTCCCGCACCCGGGTCGCCGCGATCAGCAGCCGCACCGGGGACGCCGCCCGCAACCGCGCGAAATCCACCGTCTCGGCCAGCAGGTCGCGCAACGGGTTCAGTCCCAGCGGATTGAGCTGAAACGGCGAGCCCATCCGGCTCACCAGCGCCTCCAGACTCCACGATGCCATCGGCCCGATGCCGATCCCGCCCGCCCCCACCCGGTGCCAGAACCGCCGCAGCCGGGCCCGCGCGCCGTCGCGCCCGCCCTCGATCATCCCATCCGCCAGCAACACCGCGTTCACCGCCCCGGCGCTGGCCCCGCTGATCACATCCAGCGCGACCTCTGCCTCCAGCAGCCGGTCCAGCACGCCCCAGGTGAAGGCGCCGAACGAGCCGCCCCCCTGGAGCCCGAGCGATATGCAACAACGCGTTTCAAGTAGCTGATCTGTCACAATTCCGCTCCGTGGTAAGGGCCGGGTAGACGCAATATTGGCACCTCCTGATCTATATTTGCTGCACCGCAGCAATTCGTGATCTGGCATAGACTCGAAACCCCGGGTGATGTTCAGGCGCTCTTTAACGAGCTACCCCAAGAGGCGAGGCTTCGATGGCCGACAACCCGTTGATCAACACACCCGAACACGAACAGCGCATCCGCGAGCGGGCCTATCACCTGTGGCAGGCAGACGGTTCCCCGCATGGCCGCGACGCGGAATACTGGGAACGCGCGCGCGAACTGGTCGGGATGGAGGACAGCGCGGGCTCCGGCCTGCTGCCCAATCCCGAAACCCATCCCGTCTCGCTGTCGGGCCAGCCGGAGGGCGTGGAAGAAGCCGAAATCCAGGAAAATTACGGCGAATTTCCCGATCGCCTCGCCGATCAGGGCGAATGGCAGCAAACCCCTCAGGCTCGCCACGGCAAGCGCGGCCGGCGCCAGGCGCGGGCAAAATCGGCCGTCGCCGGCTCTCCAAAGCCCGCCGGCTCCAGTTGAACGCGGGCGGCTGGCACGCATCTGCCCGCCGCCGCATACTTGCGGCATGACGCTGATCGAGCCCGCCCTGCTGCAAACCGCCGCGACACTGTTGCAGGAATACCGTGCCCGCCGACTGAAGCTCGGCACCGTGGAAAGCTGCACAGGCGGCCTGATCGCCGCGGTGCTGACGGCAATCCCCGGCTCCTCCGACGTGGTCGAACGCGGCTTCGTCACCTACTCCAATGAAGCCAAGACGGAGCTGGTCGGCGTTCCATCGGCGCTGATCGCCGAGCACGGCGCGGTCAGCGAACCGGTAGCGCGCGCGATGGCCGAAGGCGGCGTGGCACATTCGCCAGCCGATATCGTGGTGTCAGTGACGGGCGTGGCGGGCCCGGGCGGCGGCAGCGCGGCCAAACCCGTCGGCCTGGTCTGTTTCGGCCTTGCCCGCCGCGGTGGTCCAACCGTTTCCGAACGCCAGATTTTCCCCGGCGACCGCACCCTGATCCGGGCTGCCACGGTCGAGCGGGCCTTCGCGCTGATCCGCGCCGCGCTATAAATGCGTGCCGCGGTAGTCGCCGGCGAAGCCCGTCGCCGGGCTGTTCCCGCTCAATCGCGGCTGTTTGCCGTAATTTGGGATGACTGAAACAATCCAGCCCGAGACGCCATCGCGGCATCCGGTGTCCGCTTACCACATCCTGCCGCTGCTCGACCGCACCGGCGTGGCCGCCACGCTGGCCACACCCCTGCTGCTGTTGCACGCGCCCAGCGCCGCCGAGGGCACGATCGCCCTTACCGGCCTTTGCTTCCTCGTCCACGCCGCCCTGCTGCGCGACTGGCGCTGGCTCCGCGCTGCCTGGGTCCCCATCGCGCTCGTCTGGTGGGCATGGGTCATGGTCTGCTCGCTGCCCGTCCCGGCGCTCGGTCTCGGTCCAGGCGGCGTCCATTCCTTTGTCGAATCCGTCGCCACCATCCGCTTCCTGCTGTTCGCCGCCGCGCTGGAGCACTGGACCCTTCGCCCGGCCCGCATCCGCCGCTGGCTGTTCTGGATCGTCGCTGCCGCCGCAGCCTGGATCGCCCTGGAATCGCTCCAGCAATTGCTGACCGGACGCAACCTGCTCGGCTATCCGCGCGGCCGCGATGGCGAACTGACCGGCCCGTTCCGCAAACCCCGCGCCGGCCCGCCGCTGTCGCGCATCCTGTTCCCGGCGATCCTTCCGCTCGCCGCGCGCCTGCTCGAACGCCGCCGCTGGCCCGCCGGCGTCGGCGCCTATGCCCTGCTGCTCGGTGCCGTGCTGATCATGGTACTGATCGGCCAGCGCATGCCACTCATGCTGACCGGCCTCGGCCTGGTCGTGGCCGCCGTCCTGCTGCCGCGGCTGCGGCCAGCGGTGATCGCAGCCGGGCTTGCCGGACTCGTCCTGGTCGGCATGTCGGCCATCGTGTCGCCCCCCACATATCACCGGCTGGTGCTGAAATTCAGTCAGCAGATGGAATCCTTCCCCACCAGCCAGTACGGCCAGCTTTATGCCCGCGCCTGGCATATCGGGCAGGCGCGCCCGCTGGTTGGCCGCGGCTTCGACGGGTTCCGCACCGGCTGCACCATGCCGCGCTATTTCGGTCCCACTTTCGATGACCGTCAGCCGCACGGCGGAGGCGCCGATATCTGCGCCGCCCACCCGCATAATTTCTACGCCCAGGCGCTCGACGACGGCGGCTTCCCTGGACTGCTGCTGTTCTGCGCCACCGTGCTGGCCTGGCTGGCGCCGCTCGCCCGAGGCCTATGGCGACACCCCGCGCCTCTCCGCGTCGCGCTGTTCGCCAGCGTCCTGGTTCAGCTCTGGCCGCTCGCCTCGACCAGTGATTTCGTCAACATGCCGATGGGCGGCTGGCTGTTCCTGCTGCTCGGCTGGGGCCTGGCAGAAGCGCGCTGGCCGGTCCCATCCGCACCTGCCACACTTGCCGGGCGAGCCGAGCACCGCATCCCGGAGCCTGTCGCTGAGCGACCCTGACCGCACCGCCGTGATCCAGCCGCTGCCCGGTATCGGCGACATGATCTGGCACCTGCAGCACATCCGGGCGCTGGCCGAGCGCTGGGGCGGCCCGGTGCTGCTGGTCGCCAAGCCGCGCTCCGCCGCCGACCAGTTGTTTGCCGCCGAAACTACTGTGGCCGACGTGCTGTGGATGGACCGCAATCCGGAGAACCGCACCGGTCGCCATGACGGACCTGCCGGCCTGCTGCGCCTGATCGCCGCGCTCCGCGCTCGCCGCCTGCATCGCGCGATCCTGCTGCACCACAGCCGCACACTGGCCTTCGCCATGCTGGCTGCCGGCATCAAGGAACGGTACGGCTACGGCTTCGCCACCCAGCGCCCGTTCCTCAACCGGGCTCCATTCCTGCCCAGCGCGTCGCTGACCCTGCATCCATACGACCAGGCCACCGCCTGGCTCTCCGCCGCCAATATCCCCCTGGCGGACCCGGAACCAACCTTGCCAATCAGCCCCCGCGCCCGCCGCGCCGTGCGCGAGCGCCTCGGCCCGGTGCATGGCGGCCTGCTGCTGTTCGGGATCGGCAGCTCCGAGCCCTATAAGCAATGGGGCGCCGACCGCTTCGTGGCCCTGGCCGTCGCACTGGCGCAGGCCGGCTGGCGCCGCTTCGCCCTGGCCGGCGGCGTGGCCGAGACCGTGCTGGCGGCGGAGATTCGCACCCGCCTGGCCGAGATCGCCGAAATCACCCCCGCCATCGCCTGGACGCTTCCGGAGCTTGCCGCCCTGGCCGCCGACTCGGCATTTTACGTTGGCAACGACACCGGCGTGATGAACCTCGCCGCCGCCGTCGGACTGCGCAGCTACGGCCTGTTCGGGGCGGTCCCGCCGTTCCACCACGCCAGCCGGATCGTGCCCATCCTGCCGCCGGACGGCCGCGTGTCGCTGCACGACGGCATGGCCCGGATCACGCCCGACGCCGTGCTGGCCGCCATCCGCGCCGATCGCGGATCGCTGGCCCCGCTCGGCGGATCGGGTGCGGTGGCGTAGCACCAGCACGGCGAACGCATCTCGGGCGCGTGCTCGGTCCCGACCACACGGATGAAGACACTCAGATCCGTCGGGCCGCCAAATTCCAAGCGTTTGCCTGGATCCCCGCTCCCTCGCGGGAGCGACGCGCGCGGAGAAAGACCCTCAGAACCGTCATGTCCCGCAAAAGACGGCATCCAGGCAGATCCGTCATGCCCGCGAAAGCGGGCATCCAGGCGAGAACCCACGAAATCCCGATGGTTTTACCTCGATTCCCCGCATGCGCGGAAATGCCGAACCTGGGTCACACTCAACGCAGTCTGATATGAGCCCAACTACATCACTCCCCTCACCCCACGCTGCTATCGTAACTGCTCCGGCCTTCTCCGTGGTTCTCCGTGTGGACCTCTCCATCCCATCACTTCGCTCCCGGATACCCCGCTTCACGCTGCCGCGAACCTGTCCCCAACCCGAGACACGATCGAATGCCCCATCTCCACCTCGAAGACCTCCACGTCGGTCAGCGTTTCCGCAGCGAAACAGCCGCGCTCACCGCCACCGACATCCGCCAGTTCGCCGCCCAATGGGACCCGCAGCCGTTTCACCTGGATGAAGCCGCCGCCCGCGGATCCCCATTCGCCGGCCTTGTCGCCAGCAGCTGGCACACCGCCGCAATCAGCATGCGGCTGCTGGTCGCCGGTGGTCTGCCACTTGCCGGCGGCATCATCGGCACCGGCGGCGAGCTGCTGTGGCTCAAGCCCGTCCGTCCCGGCGACACGCTCCTCGTCGAAACCGAAATCCTGGACATCGTCCCGTCCCGCTCACGCCCCGACCGCGGCATGGTCCAGGTGCGCTGCCTCACGCTGAACCAGGACGGCGAGACCGTGCAGAGCTTCTCCCCCAAGCTCGTCGTTATGCGCCGCCCCGCCTCCCAGCAGCCCGCCCGCTGAACGCGCGCAACCGCCCTCCCCCATCCAACATGGGTCCGTTCTGCATCCGGTGCATAGCCGCAAGCCTAGCCGGCTGATCATAACGCGCGTTATAGTAAGCGCTGACTCGCCGGAGGCGCCCCAGTTTGAAAGATTTCCACCGCGACCTGTCGTTTTTGCTCCACGACGTCGCCCGCTTGCTGCGCGTGGAAGCCGACAAACGAGCCCGCGCCCACGGCATGACCCGTGCTCAATGGGCCATCCTCATCTGGCTGGAACGCCAGCCCGGCATCTCCCAGAAGGAACTCGCTGAGCTGCTGGAAGTCGAGCCGATCACCGTCGCCCGCCTGATCGACCGGCTAGAGGCGCGCGGCATGGTGGAACGCCGGCCCGACCCGAAGGACCGGCGGATCTGGCGCCTTCATCTGCTCGCCGCCGCACACCCGGTGCTGCGCGAGATCGACTGCCAGCGCACCGATATGCGCAACATGCTCGTCGCCGGCCTCGACCGGGCAACCCTGGACGCTACCACGGAAGCCCTGATCGCCATGAAAGCCACGTTGACCGCGCGGCGCGCCGAGCCTGATCCCATCATCGATCCGATCCCCGAAGAGGTTGCCTGATGTCGCAGAGCGCCGCCGCCCAGGGTAGCTCCCGCGTGGGCGCATCCGACGTCGTCGACCGCCCGGTCCGCACCCGCATCAGCCGCCACGCCGTCGGACCGGTATTGATGATCCTCGGCATCCTCGTGGTCGGCGCCGGCGCGCTGACCTTCTGGCTGCAAGGAGGACGCTACGTTTCGGTGGACGACTCTTACGTGCGCGCCGCCAAGGAAGCACTCTCCACCGATGTCGGCGGCATCGTTGCCGAGGTGCCGGTGAAGGACGGCCAGCACGTGGACAAGGGACAGGTGCTGTTGCGTCTGGACCCGCGCCGCTTCCAGATCGCGGTGGCCGGCGCCAAGGCGGACCTCGCGGAGATCGCCCAGTCCCTGCACGGCATGCAGCAAGATTATCACCGCATGCTCAGCGATATCGACGTAAAGCAGTCACAGGTGCAGGCCGACCAGGCGAATTTCGACCGCTACGCGACCCTGGTGAAGGGCGGCGGGGTGACCCGCGCGGAATATGACAATGCCCGTTTCGCCTTGGCCGCGGACCAGCACGCCGTGCAGGCATTGAAGCAGCAGGCGGAAGTCCAGTTAGCAAAGCTGGGCGGCAATGTGGACCAGCCGGTGGAGCAGCTTGCGCAATATGCCGCCGCGCAGGCCAAGGTGGACGAGGCGCAGCGCCAGCTCGACGACAGCGTCATCCGCGCACCGTTTGCCGGCACCGTCACCGATGTGGACAGCGTGCAGCCGGGCATGTACCTGGCCGCCTCCACCGCCGCCTTCGGACTGGTTTCATCCGAGCATGTGTGGGTAGAGGCCGATCCCAAGGAAACCGAACTCACCTGGGTCAAGCCCGGCGACCACGTTGACGTTACCGTCGATACCTATCCCGGCCATGTCTGGCAGGGCGTGGTGGAAAGCATCTCGCCCAATTCCGGATCGGAGTTCTCCGTGCTGCCGGCGCAGAACACCTCGGGCAACTGGGTGAAGGTGGTGCAGCGCATTCCGCTGCGCGTCCGCGTCGATCGCCAGCCCGACGACCCGGAGCTGCGGACCGGCATGAGCGTGGAAGTCAGCATCGACACCGGGCATAGCAGGTCTATTTCGGATCTGTTCTGATGAAGCTTCGTCGGGATTGCGGCGCGACCCGCGACAATGGTCGGTAGCGTTGCAGGACAAGGTTCCGCATCGCGGCATCATCACCGTCTGCACCATGGGTGCGACGCTGATGCAGGCGCTCGACCAGACCATCGCCAACGTGGCACTCCCCTACATGCAGGGCAGCCTGTCGGCCAGCTATGACGAGATCACCTGGGTCCTGACCTCCTACATCACCGCGGCGGCGATCATGACCGCGCCGGTCGGATGGATGGCGCAGCGCTTCGGGCGCAAACGGCTGTTCGTCGGCTGCCTGATCGGCTTCACCATCACCTCCATGCTGTGCGGCGCCGCGCAGTCGCTGTCGCAGATGGTGATGTTCCGCCTCATGCAGGGCATGTGCGGAGCCGCCCTGGTGCCGCTGTCGCAGGCGACGCTGCTGGACATCTACCCGATCGAGCAGCGCGGCCAGGCGATGGCAATCTGGGGGGTGGGCGTGATGATCGGCCCCATCCTGGGTCCCACGCTCGGCGGCTACCTGACCGAGATCTACAACTGGCGCTACGTGTTCTACGTGAACCTGCCGTTCGGCGTGCTCGCCACGCTGGGGCTGGTGGTGTTCATGCCGAACGCCAGGGGCCAGAACAGCCTTCGCTTCGACTGGATCGGCTTTGCCGCCTTGTCCACCGGCATCGGCGCGCTGCAGCTCATGCTCGACCGCGGCCAGGACCAGGATTGGTTCAGCTCGCGTGAAATCATCGTCGAAGCGGTGCTCGCGGCACTCGGCACCTACCTGTTCCTGGTGCACCTGTTCTCGGCCAAGCGGCCCTTCATCCGCCCCAGCCTGTTCAAGGACCGTAATTTCTCCGCCGGACTGGCAATGATGTTCGCGATGGGCACCATCCTGGTGTCCAGCTCGGCGCTCATGGCGCCATGGCTGCAAGGGTTGGGCAACTACCCGGTGGAGACCGCGGGCCTGGTCATGGCTCCGCGCGGCATCGGCACCATGGCGGCGATGATGCTGGCCGGACGATTTTCCGCGAAGCTCGATCCGCGCAAGCTGATGGGCCTCGGGGTCCTGCTGGTCTGCTGGTCGTTGTGGACCATGACCGGGTGGACGCCGGATGTCTCGGAAACCCAACTGATTGTGACCATCATCGTGCAGGGCGCCGGCCTGGGCTTCGTGTTCATCCCGCTGCAGGTGATTGCATTCGCCACCCTGGCGCCCAGCCTGCGCACCGACGGGGCTTCCCTGTTCAGCCTGCTGCGCAACATTGGCGCGGCGATCGGGGTTTCGATCACCTCGGGGCTGCTGGCGCACAACACGCAGGCATTGCATGCCGAGATCGGCGCCTATGTCACCCCGTTCAACCGCGCCCTGCGGCACGGCGCCGTGCAGGCGTGGCTCGACCCGGCCACGCGGCACGGTGCGGCGGCGCTGGATCGCATTGTCAACCAGCAGGCGCAGATCATCGCGTATATGGATGATTACAAGCTGATGATCTTCACCACCGCCCCGGCGCTGCTGCTATTGCTGATGATGCGCCGCCCGCGTGCCCAGACCGGACCACCCGCCGAGACGCATGCGGCGATGGATTGAATCCGCCGCGAAGGCGGGCATCCACGCGAGAGCCCACGAAATTCCGGGGCTTGGCCTAAATTCCCGCTTTTCGCGGGAATGACGAACGTGGGTCACCTCATGCGGCCTGGCCGGATATAACCACGCAACGCCCCTACAGCCGCCTCGCCT
>DATDIC010000441.1:0-6074 GCA_036521275.1 Acetobacteraceae bacterium | reverse complement strand
TGGAATACACATACGCGGCCTATGCGGCGTGGGGACTGCCGGGCAGCACGCAGATGCCGTTCGAGGATTTCGTGCGCGACCGGTTCATTATCGGCGATGCGGCGTTCGTGAAGGAGGAGGTGACGCGGTATCGGGAGGCGCTGGGCGTCGATCACATGATCATGCGGGTGCAGTGGCCCGGATTGGGGCAGGAGAAGGCGATGGCTTCTATCCGGCGGTTGGGGGAGATGTTCAGTTGACGCGATTACAGTAAGGATTCACCACGGAGACACCGAGACACGGAGGGATTACCGATTGACCCGAAGCTGGGTTACGTGGTCCCGCATCCGGGAGACGTTGGGTTCGATGCCGGTAAACAGGCGGAACTGTTCTATGGCCTGAAATAACATCATGCCGGTTCCGTTGGTGGTCCGTGCTCCTGTTGCTCGTGCTGCGCGCAACAGCTCTGTTTCGTCGGGTGAATAAATGACATCGGCGACCCAGAGGTCCTGGCGCAGCAGGGTCAGGGGCAATGGGGTGCCGGGATGAGCGGCCATGCCGATAGGGGTGGCATTGACGATGCCGTCGGCGGCGGCCACTTCGTCGGTGAGATTGCCAACGACGCTGACGCGGTCGCGGCCATGTCGTGCGGCACAAGCTTCGGCAACCGATTGTGCCCTTGCTAAATCAAGGTCGAGAATGGCGAGGTGCGCTACGCCACACGACAGCAGGGCATGCGCAACGGCTTTGCCGGCGCCTCCCGCGCCGAGCTGAATCACCCTGTCTGTCTTGCTTCCCGACATGTCGCGTCGGAAGGATTCGGCAAATCCGACCCAATCGGTGTTGTGCCCGACGCGGCGGCCTTCCTTGAACAGGATCGTGTTGACGGCGCCGACTCGCCGGGCGTCGTCGGATAGTTCCGAGAGATATGGGATCACCGCTTCCTTGCAGGGATGGGTGATTGCGAGGCCATCGAAACCGGTTCGCTCTGCGGCTTCGAGAAGACCTGGCACGGCATCGATGCCAAGGCAAAGGCGGGTCAGGTCGATCAAGCGGTAGATATAGCGAAGGCCGCTACATTCACCTTCTCGCATGTGTAGCTCAGGCGCCAGGGATTGCTGGATTCCGGTGCCGATAAGACCGATCAGGATGGCACGCTTTGCGTCTGTCACCTGTTTCCCCACTGCTGCGAGAGCAGAAACAAGGACGTTGCCGGCAACTACTCTGCCGCCTGTTTCCGCCCGGACGCGCGACGCCGCTGCGGCTTGCCCTTTGCTTTTGCCTTCGCCTTCGCCGGCTGCTTCGCCGGAGCCTTCCGTCCGGCCGTGCCCCTGCTCGCGGTAGCCGCAGTCCCCGCAGCCTCATTACTCGCCCGCTTGCCGCGGGCCTGCTTTCGCCCTGCCGCGCCACGCGGCTTCAGCGTCTTGCCCTTCTCCGCCAGGAGGCTCAGCGCCTCCTCTAGCGTCACGTCGTCCATTGCCGTCCCACGCGGGACGTTGGCCACCTGGTTGCCGTGCTGCACGAAGGGTCCGAACCGCCCTTTGCGCACCGCCACGGGCTGCTGGTCGGTCGGGTGCATTCCGAGCGTGCGGATGCTGGCCATCTTGCGGGCGACCAAATCGACCGCCCGATTGATTCCGATGGAAAGCACATCGTCGTCGCGGTCCAGCGACCCGTAGATCGCGCCCATGCGCACGAACGGACCGAAGCGCCCGATCCCGGCCTGGATGGTTTCCTTCGTCTCTGGATGTACGCCGATCACCCGCGGCAGGTTCAGCAGCGCGATCGCCTGCTCCAGCGTGATCTGCTCGCCGTCCAATCCGCGCGGCAGTGATGTGCGCCGCGGCTTGGGGGCCTTCTTGTCCTCGCTCGCCTCGCCCTGCTGCACGTACAGCCCGTATGGCCCGCGCCGCACGGTAATGGCCTCGCCGGTCTCGGGGTGCGGGCCCAGCACCCGCATACCCTCTTTCAGCGTCTCGCCCTGGTCGCCGCCGGTCTCGATCGCCAGCCGGCGGGTGTACTGGCACGCCGGATAGTTCGAGCAGCCGATGAAACTGCCATAGCGCCCCAGCTTCAGTCCCAGGCGGCCATTGCCGCAGGCGGGACAGGCGCGTGGGTCCGAGCCATCCTCGCGCGGGGGAAAGAAATGCGGCCCCAGCTCCTCGTCCAGCGCGTTGATCACGTCGCTGATCTTCAGATCCCTGGTCTGCTCGACAGCCTTGGAGAACTCGTCCCAGAAGGCGTGCATCACCGCCCGCCAGCTCGCCTGGCCTCCGGCAATGTCGTCGAGCTTCTCCTCCATCTGCGCGGTGAAGCCGGTCTCTACATAGTGTTCGAAGAAGCTGACCAGAAACGCGGTCACCAGGCGGCCGCGATCTTCCGGGATGAAGCGCCGCTTCTCCAGCCGCACATATTTGCGGTCTTGCAGCACCGACAGGATGGAGGCGTAGGTCGACGGCCGGCCGATCCCCAGCTCTTCCATCTTCTTGACCAGGCTCGCCTCGGAATAGCGCGGCGGCGGCTGGGTGAAATGCTGCAGCGGGTTGACCGGCCCGCGATCCAGCGGATCGCGTGCCACCATCGGCGGCAGCATGCGGCCCTCGTCCTCCTCCGCGATGTCGTCCTGGTCTTCGCGGTACAGCTTCAGGAACCCATCGAACGCCACGATCGAACCGGTGGCGCGCAGGCGCTGCCCCTGCCCGTCCGTCACATCCACGGTGACCTGGTCCAGCTCGGCCGACTGCATCTGCGACGCCACCGCCCGCTTCCAGACCAGCTCATACAGCCGCCGCTGGTCGGCGCTGAGGAATCGCGCCACGCTGTCCGGCGTGCGATCCACGTCGGTGGGGCGGATTGCCTCGTGCGCCTCCTGCGCGTTCTTCGCCTTGCTGGTGTATTCACGGGGGGCGGCCGGCAGATAATCCGGCCCGTTGACCGCCTTCACATGGTCGCGGATGGCAAACACCGCCTCGCGCGCCATCTGCACGCCGTCGGTCCGCATATAGGTGATCAGGCCGACGCTCTCGCCCTCCAGGTCGATGCCCTCATAGAGCTGCTGCGCCAGGCGCATGGTCTGCTGGGCGCCGAACCCAAGCTTGCGCGACGCCTCCTGCTGCAAGGTGGACGTCGTGAAGGGGGGCGGCGGGTTGCGCCGGACCCGCTTGCGCTCCACCGACTCGACGTTGAACCGTCCAGCTTCCAGCCGCTGTGTCGCCCGCAGCGCGGCTGCCTCGTTCGGCAGATCGAACTGATCGAGCTTTTTTCCGTCCAGCCAGGTCAAGCGCGCGGTGAAGGGCGCGCCGGCCGGGGTGGTGAATTCCACCTCGACGGTCCAGTACTCGCGCGGGCGGAAGACCTCGATCTCGGCTTCGCGCTCGCAGATCAGCCTGAGCGCGACCGACTGCACCCGCCCGGCGCTGCGGCTGCCCGGCAGCTTGCGCCACAGCACGGGCGACAGCGTGAAGCCCACCAGGTAGTCCAGCGCCCGGCGAGCGAGGTAGGCCTCGATCAGCGGCTGGTCGAGATCGCGCGGGGCGGCGATGGCGGCGCGGATGGCGCTGCGGGTGATCTCGTTGAAGGTGATGCGCCGGACATCGACGCCCTTCAGCGCATGTTTCTCGTCCAGCATGTTGCGCACATGCCACGAGATTGCCTCGCCCTCGCGGTCCGGGTCGGTGGCGAGATATAGGGTCCGGGCGCCCTTCAGCGCCTTGGCGATGGCGCCAACCTGGCGTTCGCCGCGCGCGTCCGACTCCCAGTCCATGGCGAAGTCCTGCTCCGGCCGCACTGAGCCATCCTTGGGCGGCAGGTCGCGCACGTGCCCGAAGCTCGCCAGCACGGTGAACCGGTCACCGAGATAGCGATTGATGGTTTTCGCCTTGGCAGGGGATTCGACGACGACGACGTCCGGCATTTTGTCCTAAATTATCGGCACGGCGGATTTATGCCAGCAGCGCAACGCGCTGCCCCGGCAGGGTTTCGATCCGTCCGGCAAGTTCAAGCTCCAGCAGTGCGGCCATGACAGCAGCCGGTGACAACTGGCAGCGCCGTACCAGATCGTCAACCGCCGTGGGCGACGGGCCCAGCAAATCGGTGACGGTTCGGCGCGCGGCGACCAGTTCCCCTGATGGCACGGAAGCGTCCTGGAGCGGTCCGTGCGGGTCGACCTCCGCCAGCTCCTCCCGGGCGAACAGCGGGTCCCGCTGCAACCCTTGCCGGAACGGATGGTCCGGCAGGTTGGCCAGCACGTCGGCGGCCGTCTCGGTCAGGTGCGCGCCCTGGCGGATCAGGTCGTTGGAGCCTCGTGCACGAGGATCGAGCGGCGAGCCGGGCACCGCAAACAGCTCCCGCCCCGCTTCCTGCGCCAGCCGGGCAGTGATCAGGCTGCCGGAGCGCAGCGCTGCCTCGATCACCACCACGCCAAGCGCCAGCCCGGCAATGATGCGGTTCCGGCGGGGGAAATGCCGTGCCTGCGGGGCGGTGCCCAGCGGTGCCTCAGCCACGACGGCACCCTGCTCGGTGATCCGGCGCTGGAGATCGGCATGCTCCGGCGGGTACGGCATGTCGAGGCCACCAGCCACCGCTGCCACGGTCCGCCCGGCCCGCAACGCGCCTTCGTGGGCGGCGGCGTCGATCCCGCGCGCCAGGCCGGAGATCACCGCCAGCCCGGCGGCGGCCGCTTCCTCCGCCAACGCCGCGGCCACGCGCTGTCCGTTCGCCGAGGCATTGCGTCCGCCGACCACGGCAATGCCGCGCCCCGCCAGCATCGTCACGTCGCCGAGCACCGCCAGGAGCGGCGGCGCGTCGTCCAGCAGCGCCAGCAGGGGCGGGTAGCCCGGCTGCCCGATCACCAGCAGACGTGCACCCATTTTCGCCAGGCGGTCCAGTTCCGCTTCCGCTTCGGTCTCGGTCGGCACGGGCGGTGCGGCGGCGCGCCCGCCGGCCCGGGCCAGTTCCGGTAGCGCCCGGATCGCTTCCGCCGGACCATCGTAGCGGGCCAGCAGCCGGCGATAGGCGACCGGTCCCACGCCCTCGGTGCGGGACAGGCGCAGATGATCCCGCAGCTCCGGGTCTCGCGGCCGCTGGTGCCGGCGCATAATACCCTTCCGAATTTAATACCCTTCCGAATTCAGGCCCGCTGACCGATCCGCGGTTCCGTCCCAGCGAGCAGGCGCCGGATGTTGGCGTGGTGGCGGGCATAGACCAGCACGGCAATCGCCAAGGAGAGCTTAACGAGGCCGGCATCCCCCAGCACCCAGGCGGCCAGCGGCGCCACGGCGAAGCTGGCCATCGACGCCGCCGAGGATCGCCGGGCACCGGCCGCCATGGCGAGCCAGACCGCACAGGCAATCACACACACCCGCCAGTCGGCCGCCAGCAGCACTCCCAGTCCGGTCGCGACGCCCTTCCCGCCGCGGAATCCGAGCCAGACGGGAAACAGGTGCCCCAGCACGGCACCGCCGCCCGCCCACAACCAGGCCGGCGAGCCAGCCATCCAGTTCGCCAGCAGCACCGGTATTGCGCCCTTCGCCGCGTCCAGCAGCAGCGTCGCCGCAGCCAGCCCTTTTCCGCCGGTCCGCAGCACATTGGTGGCGCCGATATTCCCCGAGCCAATGCTGCGAATATCGCCCAACCCGGCAAGCCGGGTCAGCAGCAGACCAAACGGTACCGAGCCGAAGGCGTAACCGAGCAGAATGAACCATGCCCCCGACATTCTGCGCGAAATTCTCCCGGGTCAGGCCAGCGCGGTGGTGCGGTACGCGGATGCCAGCGGCTGCTCGAAGCCGATGGTCTGGAGGTGGATCATGTCCCCGGCGGCGATCACCTCTGGTGATGCCGGCCAGTTTCCGTCCGGCCCGCGACGCAGGAGTTCCGCGCGGATCTCCGTGCTGGAGACGACGAGGATTTCGGTGACGGTCGGGATCGTTGCATAGGCCCAGACATTGGCCCAGGTTTGCTCGGCATTGGAGGGGGACAGGATTTCCACCAGGAGCACAGGGTCGCTCATTAGCCGCTCGCGGCCCGGGGGCGCACAGGTGACGGCAAGATCAGGGATGCGGGCGTTCTCGGCCGACCGCATCCGCGGCACCACCCCG
>DATDIC010000440.1:0-2445 GCA_036521275.1 Acetobacteraceae bacterium | reverse complement strand
GTTACCGCTTCACCACCAAGCCCTGGCCGGTCGGCAGTTCCAGCACTCGCAGGCCGCGCGCTGCCATGAAGGCGTCGACCACGTCCATCTGGGCGCGATAATAGGTCCAGCCATAGTCGTCGAACACGATCATCCCGCCCGGCGATACACGATCGAACAGCACCTCCAGCGCCCCCCGCTCCGCCTCGGCGTTGTTCATGTCGATGTGCAGAAAGGCGATTTGCTCCGGCGCCGCCTCGGCGAGCACATCCGGCACCTTGCCCTTGGTCACCGTAACATTGTCCCAGGCCTGGAAGCGCGCCCGCACGCGGTCCGCCAGATCGGCGGCGTGGCCGGGCTGGCGAGGGCCCTCGCCCGGGCCGCCGGTCGGATCGAACAGGTCGTAGAGCCATAGCCGCTTGCCCGGCAGGCCGCCCGTGTAGCGCATCAGCACCTCCGCGGAGTAGCCCTTGTAGGTGCCGCATTCGACGAAATCGCCGGGCAAGGTCAGCGCGCTGTCCGCGGCCCAGCACAGCGTGTGCGTGCGCCAGGCGATGGAGCGCTCGGACGGCGCGGGGTGGGCAGCGATGACCGCCTTGACGAAGCGTTGCTCGGACAAAAAGCCGCGCGTGTGGTTGAAGGTGATCAGGTTGTCGGACATGAACCACGGGCTGCGTGGGTCGCCGATATCTTTCATGTCGGCCAGTGTCTGCAACGCAGCGAGGGCCGGCGGATCGTCCCGCAGGCCAAAGAAGAGGCCCGGGACAAGCAACCCCGTCCTGGTGGTGCCGTCGGACATGATGGTCTCCGCGTCGTGCCGGAACAGCTTGCCGTGGCGGGGTAAAAAATCCCTGAACGCTCCGGCGTGGCCGACATTATGCCGAGCTGCCCGCAAGACGCACGGCCCCACCTCCCATGGCGCCCCTCCCACCCACCCGGCATGGGCAGCGCACACCCGCCCCACGGGTCATGGCCGGCGCCCGCGCGCCCCACCCGCCGCACGCACGCAGCACCCATCATCCCCGGGCCTTGACCCGGCCATCTTCCCCCGCACGTGCGTGCGCAGAAAGCCACAGCAGCCGCACATCGCGGCAAGGGCGCACATCGCCAGGCATCGACGGCCGATGGCGTGCGTCGTCATGTCCCTTGCTGCCGTGAAGCCATGCTCAGTGCCGGCGCGGCACGGCCAGGTTCACCGTCACGTTCTTGCGCTGCGTGAAGCTGTCGAGCATGCCTTCCAGCGAAAACTCCCGCCCGATGCCGCTCTGCTTGTAGCCGCCGTAGGAATGCCCGGGCTGCTGGCCCAGGCCTTGGTTCACCTGCACCCACCCCGATTCGATCGCGTGCGCGGTTCGCAGTGCGCTGCCGATATCGTGCGTCCACACATAGGCGGCGAGACCGTAATGGCTGTCATTCGCCATGCGGATCGCCTCGGCCTCATCACGCCAGGGAATTGCCACCAGGACAGGGCCGAAGATTTCCTCCCGCGCCAGCCGCCAGTCGTTGGAGGTGTCGGCGAACACCGTGGGAATGGCGAAATATCCCTGGCTCAGCGGCCCTTCCGTGGGCGGCAGGCCGCCGAACACCAGACGTGCATCCTTGCGCTTCAGCCCTTCATCGACATAGCCGCACACTTTGCGGAACTGCTTGTCGTTGATGATGGCGCCGATATCCGTCGTCTCATCCAACGGATCGCCGAGCTTCAACGCCTGCGTCTTCACGCGCAGCTTGTCGAGGAAGCTGTCGAAAATATCGGCATGCAGGAACAGCCGCGACCCGGCCGTGCAGGACTGGCTCTGGCGGGTGAAGCGCATGCCGGCGATCACCCCGTCCACCACCCAGTCCTCATCGGCGTCGGGATAGACGACGGACGGACTCTTGCCGCCGAGTTCCAGCGACACCGGCACGATCCGTTCGGCCGCGGCGCGCATGATGATCTTGCCCACCTCGGTCGATCCGGTGAACGACAGCTTCCGAATCGCCGGATGCTGCGCCAGCGGTCCGCCGCATTCCTCACCGAGACCCGTCAGCACATTCAGCACGCCCGGCGGCAGGAATTCGTGGCACACCTCCGCCATCAGCAGCACGCCCAGCGGCGCGTCCTCGGCCGCCTTCAGCACCAACGTGTTGCCGGCGCACAGCGCGGGTGCGATCTTCAACGCGCCCAGCAGCACCGGCGCGTTCCACGGGATGATGGCGCCGACCACACCCAGCGGCTCCCGTCGCGTGTAGCTGAGGACGTTCTCGCCCAGCGGAATAGTCTCGCCCTTCAACTCGCCGGCAAGGCCGCCGAAATAGCGGAAGATGTCGGCCGACAGCCGAGCTTCACCCCGCGCCTGGGTGCGCAGCGCGTTGCCCGTCTCCAGCGCGATCAGGTGGGCCAGTTCCTCGCCGCGCGCCTCCATCGCTTCGGCGATCCGCAGCAGCATCCGGCCACGCTCGCGCGGCGGCACTTTGCTCCATGAC
>DATDIC010000439.1:0-3480 GCA_036521275.1 Acetobacteraceae bacterium | reverse complement strand
CCCGTCTCGATCCACTCCAGCAGGATCGCCTGACGATAGATGAAGATCAGGTCCGGCTGTCGCGCGATGTCGTCCACGCTGCGGGCGGGCAGGGGCGTGCCCCGGTAAAGACCGGTCAGCTCCCAGGGCGACTCGATCTCCATCTCGTCCAGCGTCTCGTCGTCCGCCGCTTCCTCCACCGTGATCGCGACGCCGGCGACATGCTGGGCAAGCCGGGCGGGGATCGCCGCCAGCGCCTGCTCCGCCATCTCGGTCAGATCGTCCAGGTCCGGCGGTGGGCCGAAGCGGCGCGCGGTCCCCGTGTTGCTCATCGGCGCATCGGTGCAGGATAGGCACCTAGGGTCAAGCAGAAGGAGCCACCGCATGCCGCAAAAACTCAGTGATCAGGAACGCGCCGCGCTGGGCACGACCCTGCCGCACTGGTCGGTGATCGAGCCGGACGGCATCCGCCGGGGCTTCAGCTTCCGCGACTTCAGCGAGGCGTGGGGCTTCATGAGCCGCGTCGCGTTGCTGGCGGAGCAGCATAATCATCATCCCGACTGGTCGAATGTGTGGAATCGCGTCGAGATCACCCTGTCCACGCATGACGCCGGCGGCCTGACCGACAAGGACGTCGCGCTGGCGCGGGCGATCGACGCGCTGCTGGGATGAGCGGGCCGTCACTGCCGGAGCGCGCCGCGGCGATCCGCCGGGGGGCCGCTCGGCTGTGCTGTCAGCTTGGCTGGGCGCCGCTGCATGAGGTGCCGCTGCCGAACGGGCGGCGTGTCGATATCCTGGCGCTGCGTCCGGATGGTGGTTTCGCCTGTATCGAAGTCAAGTCCGGCCCGCGCGACTTCCTGGTGGATGTGAAGTGGCCGGCATACAGGGAATACGCCGACGCATTGTTCTTTGCGGTCGGCGTGGATTTCCCGCTCGATCTGCTGCCGGACGATGCCGGCCTGATCGTGGTTGCCGGGCTGGAAGCGGAGATGTTGCGCGATGCACCGTGCCATGTGCTGGCCGGCAGCCGCCGGCGCGCCCTGCTGCACCGGTTTGCGTGGCTGGCCGCCGGGCGGCTGGCGATGGCGGAGGACCCCGCGGGGATCGCCGAGCTGCGGGCGGCGACGCGCGTGGACTAGCCGCGGGTCCAGCAAGTCGTCGGCGACCGGCTTGCCGGCGGATCGGCCCAGCCTTGAGCGATGGGTGGCATCGCGATAACAGGAAGGATGCAAACGAAGCACACGGGCGTCGTGTTCGATCTCGGCGGCGTCCTGATCGATTGGAACCCCCGCCATCTCTACCGCAAGCTGTTTCCCGGCGACGAGCCGGGCATGGAACAGTTCCTGACCGAGGTCTGCTCGCCAGCCTGGAACCTGGAGCAGGATCGTGGCCGCACCTGGGCGGAGGCAACTGCGCTACTCACTGCCAGCCATCCGCAGCACAAACCGCTTATCGAAGCCTATCGCAGCCGGTGGCACGAAATGCTCGGCGGCCCGATAGAGGGCACCGTCGCCATCCTGCGTGACCTGAAAAATACCGCAGTCCCGCTGTTCGGACTGACCAACTGGTCGCACGAAACGTTTCCGCTGGCGCTGGAACTGTATGACTTCCTGGGCTGGTTCCAGGCGATCATCGTCTCCGGCCAGGAACGGCTGGTGAAGCCGGACCCGCGCATCTATCGCCTGCTGACCGAGCGTTACGGGCTGGACCTCGCCAGCCTGGTCTATATCGACGACAACCCCGGAAATGCGGCCGCGGCGACCCGGCTTGGCATGCACGGCGTTCATTTCACCGACCCGGCGACGCTCCGCGCGGAGCTGGTCGGGCTGAACCTGTTACGGAGCTAACCAGCCATGGGCCCTCGCGTCGATCCCGTTCCATCTGATACCACCATCCCGCCGCAGGCGGCCGTCGTCATCGTCGGTGCCGGCATTGTCGGGGTTAGTGCGGCCTTCGCGCTGGCCCGCAAGGGCGTATCAGTGGTGCTGTGTGAAAAAGGGCATGTCGGCGGCGAGCAATCCAGCCGCAACTGGGGCTGGTGCCGGAAAATGGGTCGCGACCCGCGCGAGCTGCCGCTGATCATCGAAAGCCTGCGCTTCTGGCAGGGCATGAACGAGGCGGTCGGCGGCGAGACCGGCTTCCGCACCTGCGGCATCATGTATCTGTGCGAGACCGAGAAAGACGAAGCCCGCCGCACCGCCTGGCTGGAGCACGCGCGTCCGTACCAGCTCGACACGCACCTGATCGGATCCGACGAAATCGCCCGCCTCATGCCCGGTGCCGCGCGCAGGTTCCGCGCCGCGCTCTACACGCCGAGCGACGGGCGCGCGGAACCGCAGAAAGCCGCACCCGCCATCGCCGAGGGTGCCCGGCAAGCGGGCGCCGTGATCCTGACGGACTGCGCCGTTCGCAGCGTTGAAACCAGCGGCGGACGGGTGGTTGCAGCGGTTACCGAAAAGGGCCGCATTGCCTGCGACTGCGTGCTGCTGGCCGGTGGCGCCTGGTCGCGCCTGTTCTGCGGCAACCTTGGCGTCGATCTGAAGCAGCTCAAGGTGCGTTCATCGGTGATGCGCACTGAAAAGCTGGAGGGTGCGCCGGAGATTTCCGCCAGCGGCGCGGAGTTCGGTTTCCGCAAGCGCCTCGACGGCGGCTACACGGTGGCCAATCTGAACGCCAGTGTTACCGAGGTGGTGCCTGACAGCTTCCGCCTGGCACGCGATTTTCTGCCGCTTTGGCGGTCCGGTCAGGCGCGCGTGCAGGTGCGGGTCAGCGGCCGCTTCATGGAGGAGGCGCGCACGCCCCGGCATTGGTCGCCAGACAAGGCGTCGCCGTTCGAGGCGGTGCGCGTCCTGGATCCGGAACCGCTCACCCGGCTGAACGACCAGGCCCTGACGTCTCTGTCCAGCGCGTTTCCGGTGTTTGCGCAGGCGAAAGTGGCGCAGCAATGGGCGGGCATGATCGACGTGACGCCGGATGCGGTGCCGGTGATTTCCGCGGTCCCCGGCATGCCGGGGTTCTACATCGCCACCGGTTTCTCCGGTCATGGGTTCGGTATCGGGCCGGCGGCCGGCCGGCTCGCCGCGGACCTCATCACCGGCGATCGGCCGATCGTCGATCCGACGGCGTTCCGGTTTGATCGTTTCAAGGGCGACAATCCATCCCAGCCGATGATCGAGCTGTAAGAGGAGATCACGCATGAGCGCAGTGGATACACCGGAGCTCGGCAGCGCCATTCGCCACGAATGGCTACTGGATCCCGATTGGCTGACGGTAAATCACGGATCGTTCGGGGCCACGCCGAAATCCGTGCTGGCCGTGCAGGAAGATTGGCGCCGCCGGACGGAGGCGCAGCCCAGCCGCTTCATGCGCATGATCCTGCCGGATGCGTTGCGTGCCGCCGCCGACGCCATGGCCCGTTTCATGGGGGCGGAAGGGAAGGACCTGGCGTTCCTGGACAATGCCACCACGGGATGCAATGCCGTGCTGCGGTCGCGTCGTCTT
>DATDIC010000438.1:0-8593 GCA_036521275.1 Acetobacteraceae bacterium | reverse complement strand
GCGGCCAACCTGTCCAACCAGCCGATCGAGCTGATCGAGGCGGAACTGCCGTTGCAGGTGGTACGATACGGGCTGGTGCCGGATTCCGGTGGTGCCGGGCAGTTCCGCGGCGGGCTGGCGTTCACCCGCGAATGGCGGCTGCTGGCAAATGAGGCGGTGGTCACCGTGCGGTCCGACCGGCGGTTCCATCCGCCATACGGCCTGGCCGGGGGCCGCACCGGTCGGCCATCCATGAACGTGTTGCGCGGTGCGGGTGGCTCGGAACGCGTGCTGCCGCCGATGCCCATGGAAGGGCTGAAGCTGCGGCGCGGTGATTCGTTCCACCATGATGGCGCGGGCGGCGGTGGTTGCGGCGATCCGTTCGCGCGCGACCCGGCGCTGGTGCTGGAGGACGTGCTGGACGAGAAGGTTTCGATCGAAGCTGCGCGGCGCGACTATGGCGTGGCGATCGATCCGGACCGGCTGCTGGTGGATGTGGCGGCGACGGCGGCGCTCCGCGCGGTTACTATGGCAGCGGATTAGCGGGACGGTATCGGCATGGCGCTCGATCTTTGCATCCGGGGCGGGACGCTGATCGACGGCACAGGAGCGGCCGCACGGCGCGGTGATATCGGCGTGAAGGATGGAAGGATCGTTGCCGTCGGTCAATTCGAGGCGGATGCGGCCGATTGGATCGATGCTGCCGGTCTGGTGGTGTCGCCGGGATTTATCGATATCCATAGCCATTCGGATTACACGCTGCTGGTCGATCCGCGCGCGGTGAGTGCGCTGGCCCAGGGCGTGACGCTGGAGGTGATCGGCAATTGCGGTTTCGGGTGCGCGCCGATCCGCGATCCCGGTCTGTCGGCGGGGAACATCTACGGGTTCAACGGCAGCGTGAAGCTGCAATGGCGTGGCGTCGGCGCGTATCTGGAGCGGCTTGCCGCTGCCCGGCCGGCGGTGAACGTGCTGACGCTGGTGCCGAACGGGCAGTTGCGGCTTGCTGCGGTAGGGCTGTCCGACCAGCCGGCCGATCCGCCGGCGCTGGCGACGATGCGCCGGTTGTTATGCGAGGGGCTGGACGACGGGGCGTTCGGCTTTTCCACCGGGCTTGAATACGCGCCCGAGATCGCCGCGACGGAGCAGGAGATCACCTGCCTCTGCCAGGATGTTGCGCGGTATGGCGCGCTCTATGCGACGCATACCCGGTATCGTGACGCCGGTTCGGTCGAGGCGGTGGCGGAGGCGTTGCGGACCGGCGCGGCGGCAGAGGTCCGGTTGCAGGTTTCGCATCTGCTGCCGCGTTCGGGGCTGGATGACGGGCGCCGCGTGATGGAGCTGGTCGAGACGGCAAAAGCCGGCGGGCAGGATGTCGCGTTCGACATGCATACGCGGCTGTACGGAACCACGTTTCTCGCGTCCCTGCTGCCGCCGTGGGCGCGCTCCGGCGGGCCACGCGACATCGCGGCACGCTTGCGGGATCCGGACAGCCGCGCGGAGATCAAGCGGTTCCGCAGCATCCTGTCGGCCAGCGGCGACTGGAACCGCGTGGTGCTGCTGGATGATCCGCGATTCCCCGATTATGCGCGGCGGACGCTGGCGGAGATCGGTTCGGTGCGCGGACAGGACGCGCATGACGCCGCGCTCGATCTGCTGGCGGAGGCGGCGGACGATCTCAGTCGGCCGATGGTGATCATCCATTGTCACACCGAGGCGCAGCAGCGCGAGGTGTTCGCGCATCCGCTGTGCATGCCGGGGTCCGATGCGACAACGCTGGCGCCAGACGGGCCGCTGGCGGGATCGGTGTTCCATGGCGCTTATAGCTGGGCGGCGTGGTTCTGGCGCTTCATGGTGCGGGAGACGCGTGCGCTGACTCCGGAGCAGGCGGTGTTCAAGCTGACCGGCCTGCCGGCGCGCACGCTGAACCTGTCCGGTCGCGGTGTGCTGGCGGAGGGAGCGGCGGCGGATATCGCGGTGTTCGCGCCGGACAGTTTCGGCGAGCGTGCCACGACGTTCGAACCGAACCAGCTCGCCAGCGGCATGCGGCATGTGATCGTGAACGGGGCTGTCGCGCTGCGCGACGGAAGCCTGACCGGCAACCGGCCAGGCGAGGTGATCCGGCGGACATCGCCGGCAATGAGGTAGGGGAGGACAATTCATGCGACGACGCACAATGCTGGTGGGCGGCGCGGCGATAGGGGCCGGCATTATCACCTGGGCGCGCGCGGAGGAACCGATCCGGTTCAAGTTGGGAACCGTGGATGCGCCCACGTCGCATTCCGGGATCGGCTCCGAGGCGTTTGCCAAGGAGGTAGCGACGCGCAGCAATGGCGGCATGCAGATCGATGTGTTTCATGCCGGCGCGTTGGGCGGCATCCCGGACCAGATGAAGAACGTGTTCACCGGTGCGCAGGACATGCACCTGCTGTATCCCGAATTCCTGTCCAGCCTGCTGCCGGAGGCGAAGCTGATCTCCGCGCCGTATCTGTTCCGTTCCCAACAGCACCTGCAAGCATATTACAAAAGCGACTTGTTCAAGCCGGCGATCGACAAGCTGACGGCGTTGGGGTCGATCAACCTGGATCCCGGCTGGACCTGGTGGATCAAGGACCCGCGCGGGCTGATCGCGACCAAGCTGGTGCTGACGCCGGCCGATCTGGAGGGGATGAAGATCCGGCTGTGGGAGGACAAGACGGCGATCGAGACCTGGCGCGGGCTGGGCGGCAATCCCGTGGTGATTCCGCGGCCGCAGATGTACCTGGCGTTGAAGCAGGGGCTGATCGCCGCGGGGCCGGAAACGATCGGCATTGCCTATGACCAGAAGGACGACGAGGTCGCCAAGTTCTGGACGCGCACCGACGAGTATTTTCAGATCGTCAACATCATGATGAATGCGCACCGGTATCAGACGCTGAATCCGTCGCAGCAGAAAATCCTGCATGATTCGGCGCTGTCGGCCGGCGTCGTCTTCAGTGCTGCTTCCGAACGCGGGTTCACCGACAAGAAAGAGCTGGCGCGCCAGCAGGAGCAGGTGACGGCGGTAGAGCCGGCGCCCGGACCGTGGCGCGAGAAGGGCAAGCAGGTCCTGGCCAATCTGACGCAGACCGGCGTGGTGCCCAAGGAACTGGCCGAGAGGGCGGCGGCGCTGTCCTGAGCGACCGGCCGGCGACAGCCTGGCGCGTGGCTGCGGAGGCGTATTTGCGCGCCTCCGGCATTGCCGTGCAGGCAGTTTCAATCATCGTGCTGGCGCTGATGGTGGCGATCAACGCGACCAATATCACCTGCCGCGCCGTGCTGGGCGTCGACCTTGAATGGACGCAGGAAGTCTCGGTGATCGCCGCGATGGTGATCTACTTCTTTTCCTTCGCGCTGATCGCCAAGACGAACAGCGATATCCGCGTGGAATTTATCGTTGCGATGCTGCCGCGTAGCTGGCAGCGCTGGCTGGGGATCGTGTCGCGGCTGGCGGTGCTCGGCTTCCAGGCCGCTGTGCTGTGGCTGGCGATCAATACGCTGGGATTCGTCAGCATGTTCAGCACGCCGGTGCTGAACATATCGGAGGCGATCTTCTACATCCCGGTGATTGCCGGAGCGGCGGATATCGCGATCACCAGCCTGATTCACCTGGTGCTGCAGCTTCGGGGCGAGATGCCGGCTCCTGGCGGCGGCCTGCGGTACTGAGGGCATGCCGTCGGCGCTGATGATCCTGGGCTTCATGGTGCTGATGCTGGCGGGCGTGCCGGTGAGCGCCAGCATGGGGCTGGCGGCACTGCTGGGCCTGGAGCTTTCGGGGCTGCCGCTGGCGACGTTCGCGCGCTACCTGACGCAGGACGTGCGGTCGGTGCCGCTGCTGGCGATCCCGTTCTTCATCCTGACCGGCAATCTGATGAACCGGCTGGAGATGACGCGGCGGATTTTCGATTTCATCGACGCCGCCCTGGGTTTCCTGCGTGGCGGACTGGCGCATGCCAGCATCGTCGCGAGCATGGTGTTCGGCGGCATCTCGGGTTCCGCGCTGGCGGATCTGGCCGGGCTTGGGAACATGGTGATCCATGCGATGCGCCGAGCGGGTTACCGCGCGGAGTTCAGTGCCGCCCTGATGGTTTCAAGCTCGCTGCTGGCGCCGATCCTGCCGCCGTCCATCATGTTCATCATCTACGCGGTGCTGATGAACGTGTCCGTGGCGCATATGTTCGCGGCCGGCATCATCCCCGGGCTGCTGCTGGCGTTCATCCTGATCGCCAATAATGTGCTGCTGCACCGGCTGGGGTTTGAGGTCTACCCGCCGTACGAACGCAGCCCGCCGCGCCGCACGCTGCGTCTCGCTTTGGCCGGATTGCCGGCGCTGCTGACGCCGGTGGTGATCCTGCGAAGCATGATTTCCGGCCTGACGACGCCGACCGAGGCGAGCATCGTCGCGGTGTGCTACACGATCATGCTCGGGTTGCTGTTCCGCGAGGTGTCGCTGGAGCGGCTGCGCCTTGCGTTCGTGGAAACGGCGCGGATGACCGCGCTGGTGATGTACCTGACCGGCATCGGCACCGTCATGGGGTTCGTACTGACCTCCGACCAGGTGGCCACGCACCTGGCGCACGGGATCACCGCGC
This sequence comes from Acetobacteraceae bacterium, assembly GCA_036521275.1. GTDB lineage: Bacteria > Pseudomonadota > Alphaproteobacteria > Acetobacterales > Acetobacteraceae > DATDIC01. The sequence continues at coordinate 4,007 of DATDIC010000438.1, read as the reverse complement.
TGACGCACGACAGATGGGTGGTGTTGGCGCTGGTCACGCTGGCGCTTCTGGTGCTGGGCTGTTTCCTGGAGACGGTGCCGGCAATGCTGATCGGCGTGCCGCTGTTCGGGCCGCTGGTGGCGAGCTTCGGCATCGATCCGTTGCAGTTCGGCGTGGTGTTGACGTTCGCCCTGCTGCTGGGGATCATCCACCCGCCGGTGGGTCTGGGTCTGTTCACCGTCTGCGCGATTACGAATCTGCGGCTTGAGTCGGTGGTGCGAGCAAGCTTGCTGTTCTATCCGGCGCTGCTTCTGGCGCTGCTGCTGTTCATGTTCGTGCCGATGCTGTCGACCTGGTTGCCTTCAATACTTTTTCCCGGGACGGTGGTTCAGTAAGATCGCCGGAGTCGCAGCCGATCTTGCCGCTTTGCGATTGCTGGTCTTAATTGCCCATCTGTCACAGGAGCGTGGGCGCAGAGATGACCGGGACAACGCTTTACATCGTCGAACTGGAGATGCCACCAGCCCATATCGACGAATTCACGGAATGGTTTGCGTTCCGGCATGCGGTCGATCTGTTCAAATCCGGATTCCAGAACTGCTCGTGCTACCGCGCGGTCGAAGGTGGCATGAACCTGTGCGATATTTATGAGCTCGCAAACCCGGAGATATTCTGGACCGATGCGTACCAGAACGTGCGCAAGAACGACCCGCACGACGGCATTATCCAGAAAAGGACCGACCATACCGCATCGATTTATGCGCAGCGGCGGGTCGATGGTGCACCAGCGGGTGCGGCGATGGAGATGCTGGATGCGGACTGGGTTTCCATGATCCGGTTCGATGCTCCGGCGGCAGCGGAAGCCAAGCTGATTGCCTGGATCGAGGGCAGCGAGTGGCCCCGTCTGTCGGCGGCCGGTGCCACGCGGCTGCGGTTCGGCGCGCGCAGTTCGGATCATCCGCTGGCCGGTCCTTCAAAGCGGCCGCGATGTGTCGTGCTTGCGGAATGGAATGAACGTCCGGGCAACGCGGCCGAGATCGCGGCGCGGCTGAAGGAGCAGTTTGCCAACGACGTGTCGGGATTGGACGCGTATGCCGGGTACCGGATTTATCCGTGGGCCAACAAGCAAGTGGAGGCGGCCCGGTAGCAGCTTCGAAGCAGGTCAGCGGCCCACCAGATGACATGCCGCCATCTGACCATCGGGGGTAACGATTTCCGGCGGCACCTGCCGGCGGCACAGTTCGATGGCGTATTTGCAGCGCGGCTGGAACGCGCATCCGGCGTGCATCGACAGCGAGCTGGGAGGTTCGCCGGCGACTGCTTCGGTGTCGTTTCGGTGCTCGAAATCCAGGCTCGGCGCGGCGGCGATCAGGGCTTGCGTGTACGGATGAAGCGGGTTGCCGAAGACGCGCTCCGTCGGGCCGAGTTCGACCACCCGCCCGAGATACATGACCGCGACGCGATGCGCGACATGGCGCACCATGCGCAGGTCGTGCGAGACGAACACGATAGTCAGATGCAGCTGCTGCTGCAGTTCGAGCAACAGGTTGATGATCTGCGCCTGGATCGAGACGTCGAGCGCGGAGACGATCTCGTCGGCGATCAGGCATTCCGGTTCCAGCGCCAGCGCGCGGGCGATACCGACGCGTTGCCGCTGGCCGCCGCTGAACGCGTGCGGGTAGCGCCCAGCCACCTCGACCGGCAGGCGGACGAGATTCAGCAGCTCTTTGACCCGTGCTGCGATCTCGGCGCGGGGCCGGATGTTATGGACGCGGATCGGCTCGCTGATCTGCCCCGCCACTGTCTTGCGCGGGTTAAGCGATCCGTAGGGGTCCTGGAACACCATCTGCATGCGCCGGTTGTACGCGCTCAGGCCGCCGCCTTTCAGCGCCCGCACGTCAATCCCGGCGTACCGGATGCTGCCGCGATCGGCTTCATGCAGCCGGACCAGGCAGCGCGCGAGCGTCGATTTGCCGCAGCCGGACTCACCGACGATCGCCAGGGTTTCGCCGCGCTCGACAAGCAGATTGATGCCGTTCAGCGCGTGCACGCGTTCCGCCGGAAGTCCGGCGAGCAGGCGGCGCAGGCTTCGGCGCCGCGGAAAACTCTTGTGCAGATCACGAACTTCGAGCAGCGGCGGATTGGCGGCCGGGGTCATGGCACCACGGCCCGAACGCGATCCGCGTGACGGCAGGCGGAGCGATGGTCCGGCGCGACCTCAATCAGCGCGGGCCGGCCCGCCAGGCAGATGTCGGTTGCGAGGTCGCAGCGCGGGGCGAAGCAGCAGCCGTCCGGCAGGTCGGACAAGATCGGCGGCACGCCTGGAATGGATGTGAGCGGCCGGCGGGCACCGTGGCCGGTCGGCACCGAGCCGATCAGTCCACTTGTGTAGGCATGCGCGGGCCGGCGGAACACGTCGGCGATGCTGCCGATCTCCATCATCCGGCCGGCGTAAAGCATGGCGACCCGATCACAGGTCTGCGCCACGACCGAGAAATCGTGCGTCACCAGGACGACGCTCATATCAAGCTCGCGTCGAAACCGCAGCATCAGCTTCAGGATCTGATCCTGTATGGTTACATCGAGGGCGGTGGTGGGTTCGTCCGCGAGCAGCAGCTTCGGCCCGGCGGCGAGCGCGATTGCCAGCATCACCCGCTGGCGCATGCCGCCGGAAAATTCGTGGGCGTAGGCGTCCAATCGGTGCGGTGCATCGGCGATGCCGACCATCCCCAGCAGTTCCGCGGCGCGTTGGCGGGCGGCACGGCCGCGCAGGCCGAAATGGGTGGCCAGGCTTTCCTCGATCTGCAGCCCGACCGTGAGCACCGGATTGAGCGCGGCTCCGGGCTCCTGGAAGACCATGGCGATTTGCCGGCCGCGTACCGCGCGCAGTTCCGCTGCGGTCATGGCGGCAAGATCGGCGCCGTTCCAGCGGATTTCGCCGGACACGCGGCCGGGCGGATTGACGAGGCGCAGGATGGCGCGAAGCGTGACGCTTTTGCCGGAGCCGGATTCGCCGACAAGCCCGAGCACTTCGCCGCGCCGTACGTCGAGATCGACGCCGTCCACCGCCACAAGCGGTCCGGCGGTGCCCGGAAAGGTCACGCGCAGGCCGCGCACGCTCAACAGCGGGCCAGCGGTCATTTCGGCTGCAGCCATTCGGCGAGGCCGTCGCCGAGCAGGCTGAACCCGGTACCTGCCGCCACGATGGCGATACCCGGGAAGATCGACATCCACCAGGCCGTGGTCATGAAGTTCTTGCCGTCGGCGATCATGACGCCCCATTCCGCGGTGGGCGGTTGGGCTCCAAGGCCAAGATAGCCAAGGCTCGACCCGAGCAGGATGGCGAGCGACAGGTCGGTCATCCAATAGACCAGGATCGGTGTGATCGCATTCGGCAGCAGATGGCCGAAGATGATGCGGAAGGTGCTGAACCCCATCACGCGGCCGGCAGCGGCGTAATCGCGGCGCTTCTGCACCATCATCTCGCCGCGGATCAAGCGCGCGTAGAACACCCAGCCGACGACACTGACAGCGAGATAGAGGTTGGTCAGTCCAGGGCCGAGCACGGCGACGATGGCGATCACCAGGACAAGAAACGGCAGGGTGATGACGAAATCGACCAAGCGGCCGAACAGCATGTCCGCGATGCCGCCGTAATAGCCGATCAGGGCACCGATGAAAGTGCCGAACAGGACGGGGAACAGCGTCGAGAAGATCGCGATCTGCAGATCGACCGAGGACGCCCAGATCACGCGCGAGAGTATGTCGCGGCCGAGATTGTCGGTGCCGAACGGATGCGCCCAGGTCGGCGGCTTCAACAGCGCGATGTAATCGATGTTGGTCGGGTCGTATGGGGCAATAGCGGCGGGCGCAACTGCGCTGATCAGGAAAATCAGCAGCAGCACCATGCCGATGGTGGGGCCGGCGAAACGTCGGATCCGGCGAAAGCGCCGGGCGCGCGGTGGAGCAGCGGCATCGGTCCGATAGAGCAGCTCAGCCACGGGACATGCGTGGATCGAGCCAGGCCT
>DATDIC010000437.1:0-3244 GCA_036521275.1 Acetobacteraceae bacterium | reverse complement strand
AGGACACGTTCCAACTGCGCACGACGAGCGATCTCGTCGAGCTCTGTTCCATTGCGCCGACGGATCCGATGGGCACCGCGGCGCTGAATTTCTGTCATGGCTTCACCCTCGGGGTTTATCACGTGCTGGCGGAACAAAACGCCGCTGAGCGGATGAGGAAGTTGTTCTGCGTGCCTGACACGCCAACCATGACCCGCAACCAGGCAATCGCCGACTTTGTGCAATGGGCCAAGGCAACCCCGAATGTCCTGTCGCAGACTCCTGCCAACGGGCTGACCGGTTATCTCGTCAGCAAGTTCCCATGCCAGCGCGGCAAGTGATCGCAGAGGAGCAGAAAACATGAAATCGACGATTGTCATGCTGCTGGTGGCCTGCCTTGCCCTGGCGGGCTGTTCCGGTCTTACCGACACGCAGCAGCGCGCAGTGACGGGAACAGGTATCGGCGCCGCCGGCGGCGCAGTGCTGGGTGCCATCGGCGGCAATGCAGCCCTCGGTGCAGTGGCCGGTGCGGCGGCGGGCCTGGCGGGAGGTCTGATATTTGACTCGGTGAAGAAGAACGAGCAGGCCTCATACAATCAGGGCTATGCAGCCGGAAGGACTTCGGCAAACCGTACGACGACGCAGTAGATCGCCTCACAGTGCCCGACATCTTCGACATCTACCTGATCGAGGCACTGATCAACGGCGTCCTGCTAGGCGGTGTGTTGGCGCTTCTGGCACTCGGGCTGAACCTGATATTCGGCGTGATCGACGTCGTGTGGATCTGCTATGCCGAGCTGATCATGCTCGGCATGTACGGCATGTTCTTCCTGTTCAAAATCTACCACGTGCCGTTCCTGCTCGCGGCGGTTCTGTGCATTGCCGGCGTCGGAGTATTGGGCGTTGTCCTGCACCTGCTGGTCATCGCCCCACTGCTCGGGGCGGCACCAATCAATCAGTTGCTCGCCACCGGCGGCGTGCTGTTCTTCCTGCAAAGCGCTGCCACAGTGATGTTCGGCATCGACTTCCGCAATCTGGGCATCCGCCTGCCGGTGCTGGCCGTCGCCGACATGTATATCAGCTACGCACGCCTGCTCGCGTTTGGCGCCGCCCTTGCCGGCATGGTGGTGCTGTATCTGTTTTTGGCGCGGACCTACACCGGCACGGCGATCCGCGCCATCTCGCAGGACCGGCAGATCATGCCGTTGATGGGCGTCGATGCGCGCCGCATCTATATCATCACCTCGGCGATCGGCGGCGCGCTGGCAGGCCTCGCCGCCACTCTGCTGGTGCTCCAATACGACGTGCATCCGTTCATCGGCCTCACCTTCGGGCCTACCACTTTCATGATCTGCGTGCTCGGCGGCCTGGGGAATATGGTTGGTGGCTTCGTCGCGTCATTCATCTTCGCCGAAATCATCTCGGTCAGCGGCCTCTATCTCGACCTTGAGTGGGGTTATGTTTTCGCCTTCGGCTTTTTCATCGCCATGATGTTCGCAAGGCCCCAGGGGCTCATGGCACGCCGGTCGTGAGCCGCGCACTGCCATGGGTGATCGGTGCAGCATTGGTCGCGCTGCCCTTCGTGTACCATGAACCCTATCCGCTGCATCTACTGGTGATCGTGCTGATCTGGTCCTTCATGTATACATCGTGGTCGGTGATGGGGCGGTTCGGCCTGGTGTCGCTCGGCCATGGCGGATTCATGGGGATTGGCGCCTATGTCACCGCACTGCTGTGGAACGACTTCCATCTCACTCCCTGGATCGGCATTCCGATCGCCATGCTCGTCGTTGCATTCGTCGCTCTGCTGATCGCGTGGCCCTGTTTCCGTTTCCGCATCGTCGGTCATTATTTCGCACTGGTGACGCTGGCACTCAGCGCGATCGTGCTTCAGGTGATCACGGCGGCGCGCGATCTCACCGGAGGATCACTTGGCTACACGCCGCAACGCTACAACGGCGGCAGTTCGGTTTTCGCGCTGCAGTTCACCGACAAGACGACCTGGTACCTGATCGCTCTCGGGGTGTGGGGCGTGGGGCTGTTGGTCCGCTACCGCGTCGATCGCAGCATGCTGCGCTACGCGCTGGAGGCGATCGCCGAGGATGAGGACGCCGCGGCGGCGGCAGGTGTGCATGTGACGTGGGAGAAGCTGAAGATCACCCTGCTCAGCGCGGCAATGACCGCGCTTGCCGGAGCATTGTACTGCCAGTACCAGATGTTCATCTCACCCGATACGGTGAGCGGCATCTCGGTGTCGCTGCAGATGGTGTTCGCGTCTGTGGTCGGCGGGATCTATGTGCTGCTCGGTCCGACGATCGGCGCATTCATCACCATTCTGCTCGCGGAGGTTTTGCGCGTCGGGTTCGGCACCGGTGCCGTGGGATGGGACAACATCATCTACGGTAGCCTGCTGGTGATGTTCATCATCTTCCTGCCGCAGGGCCTGGTCGGCACGCTGCAGGCGAAGTTCGCGCGCGTCTCGACTGCGCGCGCGTAGAGACGGAACGGGCCGCGCCATGCAGGCGGCAGCATGGGCAGCGCGTGGGCGATGGCGAGCAGTACGGCGCGCTTGACGCTGAATGCCGCGCTGACAGAACAGCGCAGCCGGACGAGGCCATCGTGCCCGCGGCCGTGACGGATGAGCTCGCGGCCGATGATCCAGTCGTTCTCGGCCTCGGTACGTCGTCGGAGTGCGGCGAGGCGCCGCGGACCAAAGCGGGTGAGTAGAACCGGGTTGCTGAAGATCGCGTCCATACAGGGTGTGAAGACGGCCGGATCGGCAGCCAGGCGGTGATACGCCCCTCCGGCCTGCGGGCGGACGAATAGCACCGGCAGACGACCCGGCGCCGCGACGAATGGACCGCACAGAGCGATGCGGATCCAGAATTCCCAATCCTCACCATAGGCGATGCCCGGGAGGAAGCCGCCGACCGCACGTAATGCGTCACTGCGCACAAGGAGGTGGCCGCCGTTGGCGAACAGATTGCCCACCAGCAGGTGGCGTAGGATGTCGCCGGAGGGCGGACGACGGACGGTGCCTGTATCGACGAATGCATAGGGGCCGATGGCGGCGACGGCGTCTGGTGAGGTGTCGAGGGCCGCAACGAGTCGCGACAGCGCATCGGGGGCGAGGAGGTCATCGGCGTCCAAGTACAGGACCGCGCGCCCCCTCTCCCCACGCCCCTTCCGCATGCGGCGTAATGCGTCCGCTCCGCGATTCCGCGCCGCGGAGACACCGGCATTGTCCTGCCGGATCAGGCGTATG
>DATDIC010000436.1:0-2780 GCA_036521275.1 Acetobacteraceae bacterium | reverse complement strand
GTACGCCGCGGCACCCAGCATCAGCGGCGACGGATTGAAACTCAGCGACATCGCCGACGTTGCCTGCGAGAGTATTTCCGACAGACCGATGACCGAGCCCAGCGCGGTTCCCTTGGTGATTGCGATGGTGCGGTTGGTCAGCGGCGGGATGGTCAGGCGGATCGCCTGCGGCAGCACGACCGAATTCAGCGTCTGCCAGAACGTTAGGCCGGTGGAACGCGACGCCTCCCACTGGCCGCGCGGCACCGCCGTGATTCCCGCCCAGAAGATTTCCTCGGCGAACGCCATCAGCACCAGGCTGAGGCTGGCCCAGGTGGTGCCGAACGCGCTCGGCTCGAACCCTAGCGAGGGCAGGCCGAAATAGATCAGCACGATCACCACCAGCGGCGGCAACGCGCGGAACAGATCGACGATGAAGATGATCAGCCAGTTCAGCGGCCGCACGCCGAGTGAACGGATCACCGCCAGCAACAGGCCGGCGGCGATGCCGGTCACCACCACCAGCGCTGCCAGCCAGACCGTCAGCCAGAAGCCGTCGATGATGTCAGGCAGGTACTTCGCCATCACCGCGGTGTTGAGGAACGTATCGGCGAAGCGATCCCACGAGATCATTGTCGCGTCGGCATTCAGTGCCGCTGTATCTGGCCGATGAAGGCGCGCGTGCGCTCTTCGCGTGGCGCGGTGAAGATCTGCGCCGGCGTGCCCGCCTCGACCACCAGGCCATCATCCATGAACAGCACGCGGTCGGCGGCGGCGCGGGCGAATCCCATTTCGTGGGAAACCACCACCATCGTCATGCCGCTTTCGCGCAGCTCTCGCATCACCGCCAGCACGCTGCCCACCAGCTCTGGGTCCAGTGCGCTGGTCGGTTCGTCGAACAGCATCACCCGCGGCTCCAGCGCGATGGCGCGGGCGATGGCGATGCGCTGCTGCTGGCCGCCGGAGAGCTGGCCCGGATAGTTCATGGCGCGATCCGCCAGCCCGACGCGCTGCAATGCCGCGCGGCCGATGGCGTCGGCTTCCGCGCGGCTTTTCCCGGCCACCTTGCGCAGCGCCAGCGTGACATTCCGCAGCGCGGTCATGTGCGGGTAGAGATTGAACGACTGGAACACCATGCCGATGCGCTGGCGCGCGTGGTTGATATCGGTGCGGCGGGCGAGCAGGTCGATGCCGTCCACCATCACCGAGCCGGATGATGGCTCCTCCAGCCGGTTCAGGCAGCGCAGCAGGGTCGATTTGCCGGAGCCGGACGGGCCGATGACGAACACCAACTCGCGTTCGGCCACTGTCATATCGATCCCGCGCAGGACGTGGTGGGCGCCGAAATGCTTGTGGAGCTGACGCACCTCCACGATGGGCGGGGCGCGTTCAGTCCCGGCCGGGCCGGTCGCGTGCCGGTCTGGCGGCATCGGGTGGGTTGGTTACTGGTACTTGGAGCAGTCGGGATCGGGCGCTTTGGGGTCGTAACCCGGCAGGCCGGGAACGCCATGGCCGGGGAAGGTGACATTCTCCAGATCGTCGGGCGCTGGTTTCGCGCCGAACCATTTCTCCGACAGCTTGGCGATCGTGCCGTCCTTCTTCATGCATTTCAGCGCGTCGTCGATCTGGCCGCGCAGGGCGGTTTCGTCTTCGCGGAAGGGTGCCGCCCAGTGCGCCTTGGTGTCGTTCAGGGTCAGGTCGGCGACGAATTGCGGGTTGCGCTTGGCGGCGTATTTGATGACCGTATTGCCGGCCAGGGTCGCGTAGGCGTGGCCGGACAGCACGGCCTGCACCGCGTCGGGCTGGGTGTCGAACACCAGGGTCTGGAAGCCGTATTTGTCGCCCATCTGTTTCGACAATATCTCGTACGGCGTACCCTTGTTGACCGCGACCGCCTTGCCCTTCAGGTCCTGCCAGTCCTTGATCGGCGCGGAGCCCTTGCGGATGCCGAACTCATAAGCGGTCCAGATATAGCCCTGGGTGAACAGCAGGTTCTGCGCGCGTTCCGCGGTGACCGTCGTGGGGGCGGCGAGGAAATCGTAACGGCCGGCTTCCAGCGCCGGGATCAGGCCGCTGAAGCTGGCGGAATCGAAGGTGATGCCGCGATGCAGGCGGCGGGCGACCTCGGTGAACAGGTCGATCTGAAACCCTTCCAGTCCGCCGCCGAGCTTTGGCATGGCGTGCGGCGCGAACGTGCCGTCGACGGCGGTGCGCAGGGGTGGCGCGGCGGTCTGGGCGACCGCCGGAGCGGCGAGCAGGGCAAGTGCGGCCGCAAGCAGCCAGGGGCGAAAGGGCATCAGGGGGTCTCCGGGCACAGGCAGATAACGATGCCGCGACGGAACGCGCGCCGCAACAGCGGGGGCGGGTGGGTGCGCTTACGAATCAAATTATAGGCTCGGGAAGTGAGCCGCCCGGCAGCTTCGCATAGCCCTATGTGAAACATGAAGTTCGTGTTGACCCTCCTGCGTATCGCCGCCCATCATGGCGCGGGCCGGATGAATGACGCCAAGAGGGGAAAGAGATGCCTCAGGTAAGGATTGAACGGGTGCGCGAAGGGCAGCATCCGAGTGAGGTCGTGGTAGCGGTTCGTACCGCCGATGGCGGCATCGAGAAGCTCGTTGTCGATCAGCGGTCGATTCGCAACGACACGCTGGAGATCGGGTATCCGGTCGGAGAAGACAATGACCGATTGCTTGTTGAGTTGCCGAGGGAATCGGTTCGCGGCCTGTGGCGGGTTTGGGTAAATCGTGATTCGGTGACCGAGGAAGCGCCCGCTTGATCCTTACGGATCGCGAAATAAA
>DATDIC010000435.1:0-7596 GCA_036521275.1 Acetobacteraceae bacterium | reverse complement strand
GAATATTTGAGGGTGATGACGCGGCCAGGCCAGATTGTTCCGTACGACCCTATCCTGCCTCGTGCCGAAGCGATCGGTGCAGCCAGGACCCTCCTGGAGACATTCTGGGTTGCCGAAGACGGTCCTGAGGTCATGGACCGGCTGTTTGATCTAATACCAACCCGCCGAATGACTGACCCATGTCTCGTTGTTGTGTCCGCCCGTTTGTTTCGCGCGTGCAGGCGGGAAAGACGTGGATGGCCGGCCTTCGCCAGCCATGACGGGGGGGCGGCCATGACGGGGATGAGTCGGGCTCAATGCGGGCTGGTATAATTGGTCGTTTTTCGCCGGCTGGAAGGAAGATCCACGAGGCGAATATTGTTGCGACGATGCTGACGTATGAGATTGGAAGGATTTTGACGTTCAACATCGGTGATTTTCGTTACTACTCAGCCGTAATCGAGATACTAGCGCCAGAGGGTGGGGTCAGTGGTCCTGGTTAAGGAGTCGTTCGGAAACAAACGCGTCATCTCGTCATTCCCGCGAAAGCGGGAATCTACCGCCGCCCGCTGGATTCCCGCTTTCGCGGGAATGACGGGGGATGCGTGGGGATGACGGGATGCGTGGGGATGACGGGGGATGCGCGGGGATGACGGGGATGGGTCTGCCGGCGAATCCCCGCCATGCCACGAGAGGGATCGGCTAGTCGCGTTTGGCCTGTAGCGCGGCGAGCCGCTCGCTCAGGGTCTGTGGTGCGGCAGGTTTGCCGGCGGCGGCGTTCATGGCGGCGGCGATGTTCGGGTCGTCCTGCTCCGGTCGGGTCGGTCGCAGCAGCTTCGCCTTGGTCATCTGTGCGTCGGCCGATGCCAGGTCCTTGCTGGCGGCGTCCTGCATCGCCTTCAGCGCCACGGTCAGGCTGCTGGTCGTGGTGGCCAGGCCGGCGGCGCGGCGTGCCGAATCGGCCTGGCGCTCAGCCATTTCGCGCTGCTGCGCCGCGCGTCCCATGTCGCGCTGGGCACGTTCCAGCTCGGAGTGCGCGGTTTTCAGCTTGCCCCCGGCCTCGGCATACGTCTGCTCCAGCATCGTGAGATAATCCTTGGCGTCCACTTCGTCCTTTTTCTCGCGATCGACCTCGGGCGCCATCTGCTCCAGCATGCCGACCAGGGTTTCAAGGCTCTTTTCCAGCGCTGCCTTGCGCGTCGGATCGGTTTCGGCCGCCACTTGCCGCTGCAACTGCTCGGCCGCCGCCATGCGCTGGTGCGACAATGCCTGGATCGCGTCGGCCTCGCGCTTTTCCTTGTCGTAGCCTTGGCGCGCCAGGGCGACCTCGCGGCCGAGGTCGTCCAGGCGCTGCTCCATCGTCCGCAACTCTGCCGCGCTGGCGGATTTCGGATCCCAGCGCACCAGCGCCTCCATCCCCGCGGCCGCGGCGCTGTCCATCTTCACGCCGATCAGGTTTCGCATGAACGCCAACATCGCAGTGTCTCCTTGTCCGGTGTCAGTTTCAGGTGTGTCAATGTCAGGTAGGAACCATCGCCGCCGCGTTGAGCAACGCGACGGCAAGCTGTGCGGCGGCCAGCACGATCGCCGCGGCCGTGTTGTCCGCCTTGATCAGGGCGCCGAGATTGCGCATCGCCAGCGTCACCGCGGCCAAGGTCAGCAATTGCAGGATCAATGCGACCACGCCCCACACGGCGATGTCCAGCAAGGCGGTGCTGGTCGCCAGCATGGCCGCCAGCGGCAGTGACAGGGCGAGGATGGCGCCGCCGAGCGCGATCCCGGCCGCGGTATTGCCCCGACCCACCAGCTCGTGTTCGCGGAACGGCGTCAGCGAGACATAGATGGCGATGCCGATCGCCAGCAGCACCACGCAGACCAGGATCTGCACGATCAGGATCGGTACCCCTTGAACCAGGGCGGCGAACACGTTGTCGACGGGTCCGGGGGCAGCAGGGTTCATGGGCATTCCATTCAATTGGACAGTGATACGGCGGGCAGCGCCAGCGCCGCCGGGTTGATGTCGATGCCGGCGTGAACCTCGACCCAGGCCTGATCGCCTTGCTCGACCGCGGTGACCAGCACGTATTCGAAGGCCGGTGCCGCGTGCACCCCGGCGGCGCGGGTACCATACAGCATGGTCTGCAGCTTGCGCTGGGTCGTGCCGGCCAGGTCCTGGAGCGTCTCGGTCTGCTGGCGCGGCTGCACGCGGCTGCCGCCCGGCGTCCACACACGATCGTACAGCTTGCCGTCCTTGGTCTGGAACTGCGGCCAGCCGATGACGCCTTCCGCCGGATCGAGCCAGAAGCCCCATTCATCGCGGTTGGCCGGCGTGACCCGGTCGAGCAGTGAGAAGTACCGGCATTCGTCAGGCGCGCCGTCCGGCCCGAGATGCAGCATGAAGAAGCTGTCCCGGCCCGGCAGATAGAGCCGGTGCAGCGACACGGTGCCGTCGCTGATCAGGCCGAGCGCCTCGACGCTGATCATGGCGTCCGGTGGCGGCGGTTTCACCTTGGTGCCGGCGGCGAGCAGGAAGGGCGCGGGATCGACCGGCATGGTCATGCCGACCCGGAACCGGCTGGCGGCACTGCCGGACAGACCAGGCGGCGGCCTCGGGTTTGCCGCCGGGCCGCCCGAGGCGGCGGCGCTGGCGCGGTTGCGCAGCACCCACAGCGCCACGAAGCCGCCAAGCCCCAGGGCTACGATGATCCACACGCCCTCATGCCCACCGCTGGTCGAAGGGGCGGCGGCGGTGGGTTGGGGCTGCGCCATGGCGGCGTCGAGTTCAGACAGCTTGCGGGCGACGGTTGGATCGCGCGCGGCGACCTGCTCGGCCTGGGCGCGCCAGTCGGCGTAGCCCGGGTCGTTGCGGTTGTCGCGGAACCAGGCGCTGCTGCCGGCATTGGACAGCGAATTGAGCAGCGACCATGCCAGGACGGCATTCCACACGCCGGAGCCGCCGCCATATGATCTGTTGGCGTATGATCCGCCGCCCTGCCAAGCCGGCTCGGCCCGGCGCGGCGCGGGCTCGGTGAGCCATCCGCCATTGCCCGAACCGGTGTATGGCCGCCGGCTTTCCGAAGGCGCGGCGGGCTGTTGGGAGGCGCGGTAGTTGCGCAGGGCCTCGGCCGACGAGCGGCGGGAGATCGCCTGGTCGCCGCTTTGCCCGCCTTGGAAAATGCTGCCCAGGCTGGAGGCGGAGGGCCGCGCGTAGCCCCCACTGCCGCCCACCGAAGGCCGGCGACTTGATGCGCTATAGCTGAAGCCTGGCCGGCTGTAGCCCCCGTTGGCGGCGTAGGCCGGCAACACGGCCGGATACAGCAGGCCACACGCCAGGAGGACCCGGAGCAAGCGCAGGAGGCTCGGCAGTCGCATAGCCGGCTCCCTCATTTGCTCCCGCGCGCCTTCTGGCGAGGGCATAGCGCGGGTGGCCGGTTTATTCAAACGAGATCGTGTGCGGGTGATGCGGGTATTCATGTCCGCCGAAGTGACAATCACGGCCAGCGGTCCTGTTCGGCTACAATTTTTCAGGGGGAAAAACGGCGATGCTTCGTAGAGGCTTCATGACACAGGCAGCGGCGACCGCGGGAGCCGCGACACTGACGGCACCGGCTGCGACGGCAGCGGCTGCGAAGGCCGAAGATGCGCAGCGCAGTGTCGGCGCATCGCTCGATGCAGCGCTGCGGCCATATCTGTCGCGCTTCAATTTGCCGGCGCTTGCGGCCGCCGTCGCGCGGCGGGGCAGCGTGGCTGCGTCCGGTGCGGTGGGCACGCGGCGCATGGGAACCGACATCCCGGTCAGCATCGATGACCGGTTCCATATCGGGTCGGATACCAAGGCGATGACCGCGCTGCTCGGTGCGATGCTGATCGAGGCCGGCAAGCTGCGCTGGGACAGTAAGGTCGCGGAGAGTTTCCCCGAGCTTGCGGGGACGATGACGCCGGAATTGCGTGGCGTCACACTGGAACGGTTGCTGTCGCACACGAGCGGGCTGCCGAGCGACAACCAGGCCTTCATCGACGTGATCAACCGCTCCTTTGCGCAGGACGGGCTCAATCTGGATGAGCTGCGGTACTGGGTGATACGCGAAAGCAGCACGCAGCCACTGGCGTCGCAGCCGGGCGCGCAGTTTGCCTACTCGAACCTGGGGTACACCTTGGCTGGCGCGATCATCGAGCGGGCCGGCGGGAAGACGTGGGAGGAGCTGGTGTCCGAGCGTGTGTTCGATGCGCTCGGGCTGCGCAGTGCCGGCATCGGGCCGCAGGCCAGCGTGGGACGGGTGGATGCGCCGCTCGGGCATGCGGTGCGCGATGACGGGACGCTGAAGCCGATGCTGGCCGGGCCGAATGGCGATGCGCCGGCGGTGGTGGGGCCGGCGGGAACGGTGCATCTGTCGGTGCTGGATTTCGCCGCCTGGGCGGGCTGGAATGCGGGTGAGGGTCGGCGCGGGCCGGCATTGGTTCGGCCGGAAACCATTCGCAAGCTGCACACGCAGGTGATTGTCATGCCGCCGCGGCCGGATGCAACCCCGGGAACCCCGGTCGGCATCGGGTATGCGCTCGGCTGGGGGCTGGCGAAACTCCCCTATGTGTCGGAGCCGGTGCTGATGCATGCCGGGTCGAACACGATGAATTTTGCTTCGATCCTGGTGCAGCCCAGCCAGGACTTCGCGGTGGTGATGATGACGAATGTGGGGGGCGCGAAGGCCGAGGCGGCAATCGGGCAACTGACCGAGGAGCTGTATCGGCAGTATGGCCCGTCGTCGGGGTGACATCCCCACCTGATCGTGCATAGACGAGGCGCGTTAACCGGAGCCTGCCTGATGCTAGAAACTTTGGTTGCCTTGCTGGCGGCTACCGCCATTGCCGTGCCGATTTCTCGCCGGCTCGGGTTCGGGAGCATTTTGGGGTATTTGATTGCCGGCGTGGTGATCGGTCCGTCGGGGCTGCGGCTGGTGACGGATGTCGGTCAGATCAGCGGCGTGGCGGAACTCGGCGTGGTGATGCTGCTGTTCCTGATCGGGCTGGAATTGCGGCCGCATCGGCTGTGGATATTGCGCAAGGCGGTGTTCGGGCTGGGGCTGGGGCAGATGATTCCGGCCACGGCGGTGCTGGCCGGGCTGGCGCATCTTGTGGGGGTGCCGTGGACCGGCGCGGTGGTGCTGGGGGCGGGGCTGGCGCTGTCTTCCACCGCGATCGTGCTGCCGATGCTGGCGGAGCGGGAATTGCTGCCGACCACCGCCGGGCGGGATAGTTTCGCGGTGCTGTTGTTTCAGGACATGGCGTTCATTCCGTTGGTGGCGCTGGTGCCGCTGCTGTCGCATCCGGCGGTTCCCACGACCGTGCCGTGGGAGGAGGTGGCGAAAGGCGTGGCGGTGATCGCGGTGATCCTGGTGGGCGGCAGTTTCCTGGTGCGGCCGCTGTTCCGGCTGGTGGGCGGGGCGCGCACGCCGGAGGTGTTCACCGCGACGGCGCTGCTGCTGGTGGCAGGGACGGCGGCGCTGGCGCACTGGGCCGGGCTGTCGATGTCGCTGGGCGCGTTCATGGCCGGCGTGCTGGTGTCGGATTCCGAGTATCGCCACGAATTGCAGGCGGATATCGAACCGTTCGAGGGGCTGCTGCTGGGGTTCTTCTTCATCTCCGTCGGCATGTCGGCGAACCTGCCGTTGGTGGTTCATCGTCCGGCGACCGTGGTTATCGGGCTGGTGGTGCTGGTGGTGGTGAAAGTGGCGCTGGCGTTCGCGCTGGGGTTCATCAAGCGGCGCAATGTCCGGAGCGCGTTGCGGTTCAGCCTGGCGCTGCCGGAGGGGAGCGAATTCAGCTTCGTGCTGTTCGGGGCGGCGGTGGCGAGCGGGGTGTTGGCGCAGGAGCTGGCGGATTTGGCGACGGTGGTGATCGCGCTTTCCATGATGGCGGCGCCGGTGCTGTTCGCGGCTTCGGAAGCGTGGATCGTGCCGCGGCTGGAGGTGCGGAAGGAGCCGGTATACGACCAGATCGACGATGCGAGCGCGCCGGTGATCATCTGCGGGTTCGGGCGGTTCGGGCAGATCATCGGGCGGGTGCTGAATATGCAGCGGATCGCGTTCACCGCGCTGGACAAGGACCCGGCGCAGGTGGAGGTGGTTCGGCGGTTTGGCAACAAGGTTTATTTCGGCAATCCGGCGCGCGAGGAGGTGCTGCGCGCCGCTGGTGCGGAGACGGCGCGGGTGCTGGTGGTGGCGCTGGATGAGATGGACGAGACGCTGCTGGTGGCGGAGATCGCCAAGCGGCACTTTCCGCACCTGGCGATCTATGCGCGTGCGCGCAACCGGCGGCACGCGCACCGGCTGATGGACCTGGATATTGCCGGGATCATTCGCGAGACGCTGTATTCCAGCCTGCGGCTGACGGAGATGGTGCTGGAGAAACTGGGGGTGGAGCCGGACCTGGCGCATCGGGCGATCGAGCTGTTCGAGCAGCATGACGAGCGGTCGCTGCGGGAGACGCATGCGATTGCTTACGACGAGCAGCAGCTTATCCAGAGTACGCAGCAGGCGGCGGCGGAGCTGATGGAGGTGTTCGAGAGTGACATGGCGCAGCGGCAGCAGGCGATGGCGGCGGCGGAGTGAGGGCGGCGGGCTTCGACGGTGGGGCGCTGGAGCGGCTGGCGGAGGAGGTGCGGCAGTGCCGCGCGTGTGCGGATCTGCCGCTGGGGCCTCGGCCGGTGTTGCGGGTTTCTGCGACGGCGCGGCTGCTGATTGCGGGGCAGGCGCCGGGGACGAAGGTGCATGAAACAGGTATCCCGTGGAACGATCCGTCGGGGGACCGGCTGCGGTTGTGGCTGAATATGTCGCCGGAGGTGTTCTACGACGAGCGGGTGGTTGCGATCGTGCCGATGGGGCTGTGCTATCCGGGACGGTTGGCGAATGGCGGCGATGCGCCGCCTCGGGCGGAGTGTGCGAAGCTGTGGCGGGGACGGCTGCTGGCGCTGATGCCGGAGATCAGGCTGACGCTGCTGGTGGGTGGGTACGCGCAGGCGGACGCTCTGGGGCCGGGGGCGATGACGGAGCGGGTGCGGCGGTTCCGGGAGTGGCTGCCGGGGTTGTTCCCGCTGCCGCATCCGTCGTGGCGGACGGTGGCGTGGGAGAGGAGGAATCCGTGGTTTGGGCAGGAGGTGCTGCCGGCGCTGCGGCGGGAGGTGGGGAGGGTGGTGGGATGATGTTGGGGAGGGAGTGGATGCAGCGAATTTGTCGCGTCAACGTCTGCTCTGCGTCCTTTGTGTTTATTTACCGGTCGCCGCGCGCTGCTCCAGATCGGTCATTCGTGCCCGCTGATTTCGTGGGTGCCGACAGCATGGACGCGATGGTTTAGGGAACGGTCCCGTCGTTCGTGCGCTGTTGCCGCGACGTGAGGGCCTGTCACCCGAGATTACTCATATTGAGAGGGTGATCGGCGTAGGTCGTCTCCCTTTACGGCGGCAGCAAGGCGCCCACCCACGTTTCGATATCTGCGGCCACGCCGTTTTCGGCGAGTGCGGCGCGGATGGCGCGACGCTTGGCGGTGAAATGCTGCGCGTCCGCTAGCTGCACGGACGCCGCGACCGCCTCGGCGCGGAACGCGGCTGCGGCGAGATCGCGGTGC
>DATDIC010000434.1:0-2966 GCA_036521275.1 Acetobacteraceae bacterium | reverse complement strand
CCGACCGTCCATCATCGGCCGGATTTCGGCACGGTGCGCCAGTTGGGCCTGGCGCTGGATGCCGCCGATTGACGCGGCGCCAACGCGACCGTCACGATAGCGGGCCGTAACCGCACCGGGAGGCACGTGGAACTCGTCCGGGAACTGCCGCTCGACCAGATTCTGCTGGGCGATTGCATCAGCACGATGCAGATGCTGCCGCCTGCATCGGTGCACTGCGTCTTCGCCGATCCGCCGTACAACCTCCAGCTTCGTGGAGAGTTGCGCCGGCCGGATGACAGCCTGGTGGACGGTGTCGATGACGACTGGGACCGGTTCACCGATTTCCCGGCCTATGACGAGTTTACCCGCGCCTGGCTCAGTGAATGCCGGCGATTGCTGCGCAAGGACGGCACGCTTTGGGTGATCGGGGCGTATCACAATATCTTCCGCATCGGCGCCATCCTGCAGGACCTTGGCTTCTGGCTGCTGAACGACGTGATCTGGCGCAAAGCCAATCCGATGCCGAATTTCCGCGGCCGGCGCTTCACCAACGCGCATGAGACGCTGATCTGGGCGGCGCGCCAGCGGGATTCGCGGCACCGCTTCAACTACCAGGCGATGAAGGCGTTGAACGACGATCTCCAGATGCGCAGCGACTGGTGGATCCCGCTGTGCACGGGGGCGGAGCGGCTGCGCAACCAGCACGGATTGAAACTGCATCCCACGCAAAAGCCCGAGGCCCTGTTGCATCGCGTGCTGCTGGCCAGCACCGGGGCCGGCGACATCGTGCTGGACCCGTTCCTGGGGACCGGGACCACCGCCGTGGTGGCGAAACGACTGCATCGCCATTTCATCGGCATCGAACGCCACCCAGCCTATGTGGAGGCAGCCTGGGGGCGCATCCGGCACACCCGCCCAGCCTCCGGCGACGGGGCGAGCGCCACCCCTTCCAAGCGCGATGCGCCGCGGGTGCCATTCGGCAGCCTGGTGGAGCGCGGACTGGTCCCGCCTGGCACGCGCCTGATGGATCGGCAGCGACGCGTGATGGCAACGGTGGCGGCGGATGGAACCGTGGTATCCGGCGACGCGCGGGGATCGATCCACCAGGTCGGCGCGGCCGTGCAGCACGCGCCTTCATGCAACGGTTGGACGTTCTGGCATATCGAGCGTGAAGGGGCGTTGGTCCCCCTGGATCGGCTGCGCAACTTATCGTTAGAGTAGGCGCGCGAACGGGCCTGTTAAGCTCTTGTTCACGGAGGCCGCGCAGCATCCCGTTTGCCGGACAGCGCCGGGACGGGTTGAGGGGGCTCCCAAAAAGTGGATCTCGGGCAGACATTCAAGCGTGACTTGCTGGTGGCCCCGGCGGGAATGACCGACGAGTTCGCATCGATACGGACCGGGATTGCATTGCCGCGGGGGGTCGCTTAAGGGAGATCGCGTCAGTGCGCAGGAGACCGCGGCTATCATGGGGTGGTTGATGGATTTGGGAATCCCTCAGCGACATCGGAACCCCGTGGGAGCCGGGAAGAGTGGCACGTGAACTCTGCCTCTCTTCTGGCATGACCTAAGCAACCCGGCTGTTCGACAGTTCACATAACGTCCAAGGAATATGCCATGATCGCTTCGGTTGAACGCTTGTTCGCGGCGCCTGTCGCGGAAGACCCGCTCGGCACACGGCGGGGTCCGACAAAGCCCACGTCCGACGCCGATCCGGTGGTGGTCATGCTGCGCGAAGTGATCGAGGCGCAGCAGCAGACGCAGGTCGGCCTGGCCGAGATGCAGCAGGAACTGATCGGGCTTCGCCAATCCATGGCGTCCGGCCCAGCCGAACTGATGGAACTGGGGGCGCGGGTCACGCCGCTCCGATCGCAGCGCCTGAACGAGATGGAAGCGCGTATTCGCCGGATCGAACAGTGCCTGGATATGCCGCGCGTTCGCAGCATCCGGTTTCCGTCGCTCGATTGACCTCGCTTTCCCGGCCGCCTATAAGCCGCCGCCTATAGCGGGCCCCCGCACGCAAGCGGGTTAGGCCCTCCGCGACATTAGCGCGGACCCACTCTTTCGGCGGAGAGCGACCGTGAAGCGCACCTATCAACCGTCCAAGCTGGTCCGCAAGCGCCGGCACGGCTTCCGTGCCCGCATGGCGACGGTGGGCGGCCGCAAGGTGCTGGCCAATCGCCGTGCCAAGGGCCGCAAGCGTCTGTCTGCCTGAGCCTCGGCGTGATCTCCTGTCCCATTTTCAAGCCATGGCGTCCCCGCCGCCGCGCCTGAAGCGCCGGGCGGAGTTCCTGCGCGTCGCTGCGAAAGGCCGCAAGGTCCCAACCCCAGGGCTCGTGCTGCAGGCGCTGTCGCGCGGGGATGGTGAACCCGCCAGGGTGGGGTTCACGGTCACCCGGAAGGTCGGCAATGCCGTGGTTCGCAATCGTACCCGTCGTCGGCTCAAGGAAGCGGTTCGGCTGCTGCTCGGCGCCGCCCCGATCACGGGCGTCGATCTGGTGGTGATCGGGCGTGATGGGACGCGATCGCGCGACTTCCAGGCATTGCAGCAGGACTTGCGCCGCGCCCTGGCAAAGGTTGGGCTCGCATGACGCAACGCGTCACGTTTGCGGCCTGGCTCGGCATTGGCGCAGTACGTGTGTATCAATGGACGCTGCGTCCCTTCATTGGCCCCAATTGCCGGTTTTATCCGAGCTGCAGCGAGTACGCGGTCGAGGCGCTGCGCAGCCATGGTGCGCTGCGCGGCTCGGGGCTGGCCGCCTGGCGCATCCTTCGCTGCAATCCGTGGACCGCGGGCGGGTATGATCCGGTGCCAACCTGTACGTGCCGTCCCAGTAGTACTGGCCGTCTCTGGACACGCCATGTGGACGACCTCGTGCGGCACGACGAAACGGGGCTTTGATGGACCAGAAGCGTCTCTTTACGGCGATTATCATCTCGCTCGCCATTCTTCTTGGCTGGGAGCTGATCGCGACGCGTTATCTGCC
>DATDIC010000433.1:0-4677 GCA_036521275.1 Acetobacteraceae bacterium | reverse complement strand
GCACGTTGCGCGGGCGTCCGGGTATCGGTCCGATCGGGCGCGTGGTGGCGACGTGGAACGTCACCTGTGTCCCGTCCCGCTCCATCTGCACCTGTACCGGCGAGTCGAAATCGAACACGATGCGTCCGAATCCGGGATGTTCGCCGATGCGGACGGGCACCGGCTGTTCGGCGCGGGCGCCGCCCAAACCGATCAGCACGAGCATGAACAGCAGCGCGGCGATACGCATCAATCGAAACTGGCGAGCAACTGGTCGATCTCCGATTGGACCATCGCGGTGGCGGGCCGTTGCGGACCGTTCAGCAGCTCGTGGGAGCCGTGCAGGTCCATTGCGTATGGTTCCAGCGGAGAGTCGCTGAACGTGGCCAGGATGTTCGCTACCTTGGCTTCGATCGTTTTCAGCGTGCCGACGACCTTGGCGATACGCTGGCCGGTAATGTCCTGAAAGCTGCACGCTTCGTAGATGTGGGTGGTCGCCTCATGCAGGCCGGTCGCCTGCTCGGTCGGCAGCTCGGCGGCGAGATTGTCGAGCATCTCGCAATTTTCCAGGATGGCGTGGGTTGCCGAGGCGGTATGGGCGACGATGTCGTCCAGCTCGTTGGTGGCCGTGGGGAGGTGGCTGGCGTGGATGTTGTATCCGCGGAGCGCGGCAAGCTCGTATTTGGCATCGACGATCGTGCGCTCCAGCCCGGCGATTTCGCGCAGCAGGCGCTGCTGTCGGAACGACGGCTTGCGGTCCAGCGACATTGCGACGATGCGCACCACGTCGGCGATCCATTCGGGCTTGGCGTTCGGGTAGCGCGCCCGGATCGCGGCGATATGCCGCGCCAGCGGCTCCACCCGTGATCCGGTGAACCGGTCAACCATGCGGAAGCACCCTTTCGATCTTGTCGCGCAAGGTTTCTGCGTTGAACGGCTTGACGATGTAGTTGCTGACCCCGGCCCGCTTGGCCGCCACCACGTTTTCGGCGCTGCTTTCAGCCGTAATCATGATGAAGGGTGTGGATTTCAGCCTGGCGTCGGCCCTGACCTCCTGCAGGAGTTGCAGGCCGGTCATCGGCTGCATGTTCCAGTCGCTGATCACCAGCCCGAAATTGCCGGCGCGCAGCCTGGCCAGCGCCTCGGCACCTTCGACGGCTTCCTCGACATTATGGAACTCGATCTGCTTCAGCAGGTTGCGAATGATGCGCAGCATGGTCTTGTAGTCATCGACAATCAGCACGTTCATCGACCGGTCGATCGGCACGTCCGCCTCCTGCCCGCTAAGTGCCGGGGTTGTCTCGCTTGAGACGCATCGCCGCGAGCTTCTCGGTGATCTCCCGCGCGCGGTCGGGCTGCATCGCGGCGAGGATAGGGGCGGCCTTGCGCTCGTTCATCCGGTCCAGCAGTTCGAGCAGCACCTGGGTTTC
The DNA here is from genome assembly GCA_036521275.1 of Acetobacteraceae bacterium. Taxonomy (GTDB): domain Bacteria; phylum Pseudomonadota; class Alphaproteobacteria; order Acetobacterales; family Acetobacteraceae; genus DATDIC01. The sequence continues at coordinate 3,268 of DATDIC010000433.1, read as the reverse complement.
CAGGTCGTCCCAGATTTTCGCTGCCTCGCGCGGCTTCATGGTGGAATACAGCTTCACCAGCCCAGCCCAGTTGGCGTCCTGGCGTTGCGTGCGCGCGGTCTCCAGCGCCTCCAGCCGCTGCTGCAGCGCCTGCAATTCCGCGACGCGCTGGTCCAGCTTGTGTTCGGCCGCGGTGAGCAGGGATTCGCGCGCGGTGAGCGCCTGCTCGCGGGAGTCAAGTTCCTGCCGGCGCTTGCGCAGGTCCAGCAGCAATGTCCGCTCAGTGTCGCTCATCGGCGGGACGGACGGAGCGGCGGCCGGAGGCGGGGCGGTTTGCGACGTGACGGTGGCATGCGGTGCGGGAGGCTGCCCGAGTGCTTCCGGCGGCGTTGCGGCGCGCACCAGTTCCATCCCTTTCATGCCAAGCAGCGTGGCGATGGTGATGATGGTTGCGGGCAGCAAGCGGGGCGCCGAGATGGTCATTTCGCAAACCTGAGTGCTTTCAGAAGGTCACGTTCCGCCTGGCTGCGCAGCCGCGGCGCATCGGACGGCTCGGGGTCGCGCTCGCGCACGGGTTCGGTGGCCAGGGGCCTGGCGCTGCGCACCAGCCCGTCCAGCCGGTCGGCAACCCGCTCCCCACGCTCGATCAGGAACACCAGGTCGCCTTGCACGGTGCGGGCCTGGTCGATCTGGCGCGCGACCTGGGCGCCGGCACCATCGGCGGCGGCACGCAGCCGCTCGATGCCGGTCTCCGCCTGGCGGGTGCTGGCGTTGAAGCCTGCCACGAGCTGTTCCAGTGCGGCGCGGTCACGCTTCAGCACGCCGAGCGCCCGTTCGAGACGCACGGCATGAAACAGGGTGATGGCCAGCAGCGCGACCAGCACCAGTTCCAGCAGCCATTCCGCATCCGCCATTGTGGCGCTCCCATCGGTTACCGTTCGCCGGAGTGGGAGCGCGACAATTCGTGCTCGATCCGCACCGCGATCCGGTTCTTGCGGCGCCCAACCTTGGCATCGAACAAATCGACGGTGCCGCAGCGCAACCGCACCAGGGTACCGGGTGCGGCGTTCAGGACGATGCAGCTTCCCGGCTGCATCGCGAGGACTTCCGACAGCGGGATCATCTGCTCGTCCAGGACCGCGTCGAGCTCCACGTCGGTGTGCCAAAGTTCTTCTGCGAGATGGGTTTCCCAGATCGAATCGCGGCCGAACTTCTCGCCCATGAACTGCTGCAACAGCAGCTCGCGCACCGGTTCCAGGGTGGCGTACGGCAGCAGCAGTTCCAGCCGGCCGCCGCGGTCTTCCATTTCGATGCGCAGCCGCACCAGCACCGCGGCGTTCGACAGCCGGCTGATGGTGGCGAAGCGCGGGTTGACCTCCAGCCGTTCGAACCGGAACGTGACCGGACAGAGCGGATCGAACGCGGCCGACAAGTCGGCCAGCACCAGATGGATCAGCCGTTCCACCAGCGTACGCTCGATCGTGGTGTAGGGACGGCCTTCGATCCGCATCGGCGCGGTGCCGCGACGGCCGCCGAGCAGGACATCGACGATCGCGTAGATCATGGCGCTGTCCACCACCATGAGCCCGTGATTGTCCCATTCCTCCGCCTTGAACACGGCGAGCATTGCCGGAAGCGGGATCGAGTTGAGGTAGTCGCCGAAGCGCAGGCTGAGGATGTTGTCGATCCCCACCTCGACATTGTCGTTGGTGAAGTTCCGCATGGTGGTGGACAGCAGGCGGACTAGCCGGTCGAACACGATCTCCAGCATCGGCAGGCGCTCGTAGGATACGAGGCCCGAGTTGATGATCTTCTGGATGCCGCTGATATTCTCGCTCGGCGCCGGGCCGCTGTCGAAGCCGAGCAGGCTGTCGATCTCGGCCTGGTTGAGCACCCGCGCCGATGCCGCTGCATCGGCGGGCGGCGCATCGGGCGGGACCTCCGGCGTCGCGGCGGTGGTTTCCGGCTCCGGGTTGCCGGGATCACTCATTGTATGAGGACTTCGACGAACAGGACGTCCTGCACCTTGACGGGTGCCAGCGCGACGTTGGCGCGGGCGATCAGCTCCTGGCGGAGACGATAGGTGCCGGCGGAGCCCTGCAAATCCTCCGGCCGCATTTCCCGCAGGTAGGTCTGGAACAGGTCCTGCAGCCGGCTCATGCCGGCGGTCACTGCCGGAAGGTCCTGCCGGCCGGGGATCTGGATTTGCGCTTTCAGTTTCACATAGCGCGGGCGCCTCGGGTCGCTGTTCAGGTTGGCGACCATCTCAGGCAGGTCGACGAAGACCGGCTGCGGCTTGTCGGCATGCTGGTTCATGCCGAGCAGTTTCGGCAGGATACCGCTGAACCAGCCTCCGGCGCCGGCGGCGGCCAACGCGGCGGGAACCGCCAGCAACAATAACAGCTTGCGGCGGCCGGCAGCGGGCTTTGCCGACAGCTCCTCGGTTAACTGGTTGGCCGCAGCTTCGGCTCCGCTCATTGGGTGAAGATTCCCCTCTCGCGGTGGTCCGGCACGTCGACGGACCCGCGACGGCACAAGCTGGCAGCGGATGGTTAACTAGAGGTTTGGAGGGCGAGGGGACCCGGCAACTGACGCCCCCCTGCAACGGCGTGCCAGGCAAAAAATGCAGCGGGGCGAGTACAGAGATATGCGCGACGTATTCGGTTGGCGCGGGCCAGCAGGGTCGGCTACGCGGCATTTGTATTGAAGATTCCCGCGTGGCGCACGGCCGGTGAAAAGAGGGCATATCCGGCGGGATGACGGGCGTTATGCCTAACGCCGCACGTCATGACCTTGCGGCACAATCCCTCCGGCCCCTCCCGCAAGGGGTGGGGAGAGGGACGTTTCGGATCGGCTGGCATCCGGATTGCGTTGGCTCGGCGCAGCAACGAGACGCCGGACCATGGACCTCAACAGCAGCATTGCCGCTTCACGGCTGGCCGCGCAGGAGCGCGCAACCGACTTGACGGCCACCAACATCGCGAACGCGGACACGCCTGGCTACAAGGCGGCGCGGATGCTGTTCAGCGACTGGCTGAGCCGGCAGGACGGCACCGACGCGCCGCCGGGCGGCGAGACCGTGGCCTTCACGCAGGACCGTGCGAGCTGGCGGGATACGTCGCCGGGCCCGATCCGTCACACCGGCAATCCGCTCGACCTGGCAATCAGTACCGCCGGGTGGTTCACCGTATCCACGGCGCGCGGCCCGCGGCTGACCCGTGACGGGCGCTTTCAGTTGCAAGCGGATGGCAGCATCGCCAACACCGAAGGGGATGCACTGCTCGATACC
>DATDIC010000432.1:0-3880 GCA_036521275.1 Acetobacteraceae bacterium | reverse complement strand
ATTTAGGGCAATGCTGTAAGCGACATGGAGGAAGACGAAGAAGCCTCGCCGGGAGTCCAGGAACTCGGGTGGCAGGTTGCCGTGGACCTGAAACAGCGCGTTGACGGCAGCGTAATAGTCCATCTCATTGATGGCAAAGTTGCCATGGAAGAACGGAGCGTCATGTGCCTCGGCAAAGTCCGGGTAGGCAATCAGCTTCTCGCGCAGCGAAAGGAAGGAGAACTGCTCGAGAAATGGATAGATCCACTGGCTCCGCGACTGCGGCAGCATGAGGACGTCATCGTGCCCGTCGAGATAGCTTGCCAACAGAAAGGAGCCGCTGCGTCCCCAGTAGCAAATCGCGACCGCGCGATCCATACCGACGGGATCGTAGGCGCTGAGTGCTTCTATTTTTGCAGCCGTCAGCGCAGCCAGGTCTTTCGTGATCTCCGTCAGATAGGACGCGTACGCGTGCCTGAGCGTGGCCTCGCGGTTCCGGCCGAGACGGATGGGAGTGGTCATGCGGTGGGTGCCGCAGCGCGTCCGGCGTGCCAGATGCGGGTGAAATAGGGGATCGACAGATTGTCCATCGACTCCAATGCACGCTCGATTTGGGCGATGACAGCGGCGAACCGCACACCCGCCTGACGTTGCAATGTTCCGTGCGAGCGCCATGCCTGAACGTAGTCGGTTGCACTGACCGCAACGATGAACCGTTCTTCGATTGCCTCCACCGGTCCGAACAGTCCGCAGGCGGCGATCACGGGAGTAGGGTCCTCGCGACGGCTGCCGTATCCGTAATCCGGTATCTGCTGTCGGATTATTGCTTCGACTTCCGACTGCAGAGCATCATCAAGATCGCGGTGGTTCCACATGCAAGCGAACCGCCGCCGCGGCATAAGTATCCGCGCGGCCTCGGTCAGGGCGCGCGGCTGGTCAACGACATTGAAGGAGGATCCGAATGTCACCAGTTCGAATGCTTCGGCGGAAAGGCCGGTGTGTTCGGCGGTTCCCTCGGACCAGGTGACAGGAAGACCGGTGGTGTTTCGGATACCGAAGGCGCGCATCGCGGCATTGGGCTCCACGGCTGAGACTATTATGCCACGCCGGCCGAGCGGCACGGCCAATTTGCCGGTCCCTGCCCCGATGTCGGCTACCGTGCTACCCGGGCCTATAGCGGCGGCGGCGCAAAGGCGGTCAAGCGCGGTCGAGCTGTAGTCGGCGCGCTTGTCATAATGGGCGGCCAGTTCGGTATAGTCCCAGGTGACATCCATGGGAGTCCTCGTTCATTCGTCCAGTAGGATTTGCCCGTTGCGAGCCATTGTTTCGTATAGATCGAGATCGCCGGGGCTATCGACCTCACCCCAGTTTCCCGTGGTGCAGACTGTGTCGATTTGATAACCAAAAGCCAAAAGCCGGCGCAACAGACCGGTCATATCAAGGTGGTCACAGGTTTCCGGGTCTAGCGCGGTGAGCAGTGCGGCAATTTTTTGCCAGGCGGACGGTGTGAATTTCAGCAGGCCCATGTACTGGCCCTGGATTGCATCCGGGTTGTGGGTTTTCCTGCCGATTTCCAGTAAATGCCCGGACCCGTCGATACGGAAGGTCTCGGCGTCGCTTAGCGGATCCTCGAAGCGGCGACTCCAGAGCTGGTACCAGCTCGGGTCGTACGTAATCACCAGATCGCCCCTCGCGGCTGTCAGCGCCCTGACCAATTCGCGGCGGTAGAAGATATCCCCGTAGCTGACGATCAGCGGCGCCGTGGTAAGCCAGGCTTCCGCTGCGGCCAGGGACATCACCATATTGGTTTCATCCCAGCGGGGGTTATCGAAGCAGACAACGCCCGGTCGGCGCAGCATCTCGGCACGATAACCGCGCACGATACCGAGTTCGGTCGCGCCGCCGGCTGATAGCGCCGCAAGCTGGCGGTCGAGCAGGGTCTTTCCGGCCAGGGTGACGAGACATTTGGGACTGTCCGCAGTGAGCTGGCCCATGCGGCTGCCGCGACCGGCCGCAAGAATTACCGCGCGCATTCGACGTTGCGCCCAAAGAATTGGCAAAACAGGGCCTTGTCGCGTTCGGCGAAGGGCGACATACGCTCCGGGTGCCACATGATGCCGGCCAAGGGCAGGTCGACGTGCCGCACCGCTTCGATCACGCCATCCTCCGCACGTGCCCAGGGCGTCAGGGCGGGAACCGTCTGATTGGTCGCAAGGTGGTGGTAGCTGTTGACCTCTGCTGGACGACCCTCGATCAGGATACGCTGTCGCGGCGTCACATGCCCGTCGACGGAATACAGCTTTATACCGAAACGATGCTGGATGAGCTGCATGCCGCGACAAACGCCCATCACCGGTACGCCGCGCTGCATCGCGACATCCAATAGGGCGAGCTCTGTGTCATCGCGCTCCGGTGTGGACCCGCCGTAGACGGCTAGATCGTCACCGCCGGTGAGCAATAATCCTTCGATCGGGACTGCGTCAGCCAGGGCTTTTGCTACCCAGGCACAGTTCGGGACGGGTATTGGCAACAGATCGACTTCGGTGAGGAACCGAGACCATGCCTGGTCGAGGCTGTCACGCCGCTCATGGTAACGTGGCTCCACAGTGACACGCTGTGTAACGGCAAGCAGTTTCATTCGACGTACTGCACTTGCCGATTGACGCAGTCGATCCGCAGCACGCGGGCAACGCACCAACGTTGAAACAAGGCCTCTCCGGCACCGATGACGGCTGGTACGCCCAGCTCACCGGCGCGGATCGCCATGTGGGAATTTACCCCGCCGAATTTGGTTACGAAGCCGACAATCCCGCGGGTGAAGATCCAATCGAATCCCGGGTCAGCGCTGGGGATGAACAGAATTGTTCCCTCCAGGCGATCGGGCGGGTCCTCGATGCCGGACACGGGCGCGGTTACCGATTGCTGGGTGATGAAGTTTGGTTGGGTTTGCGGCAAATGAAACGCGAAGACGTCTTCGGGTTCGGTAATCACCGGAGGAAGCACGATATTGCGGGTCATCAGATAGCGGCGCCGTCCCTCCGCGACGCTGTCACGCAGCCGCGCGGACACTGATCCGCTATCGTTATAGAGTGAGCGCACCGCCGCTACGTCGAGCATCGAGCAGTCATCAAGCGATAGACCATGTTCCTCACCGAGACGGCGAATGAGCGAAAGTGTTTCGCTGAGGCTCCGGGTGAACACGAATTTGGCGAATTCGCGTCCCTCGATTCCGGCCTTGATGAACTCGATCAGCCCGAGAACGTCCTGCTCGAGATGATGCTGCTTCAGCAGTCGTTCGATGTGCCGGAGCTGATCGACCGAGAGCACGAAGCGCGGACGAACCGGCTGTTTGGCGTGGGGGGTAGACCAGGAGAAGTAAAGGTCCGGCTGCTCGTCATAGCGGGGCGAAAGAATGTCATAGGTGCCGGGCCGCAAATGTCCATAGCGCCGGAGGAAATCCGATTTTTCCAACCTGACGAAGTCACGCCCGATGCGCGACCCGACGGTGTCCAGATCGGCCATGAAGGTGGCGTATTCAGAGTCGTCCAGGACACCCGCCGCCACCAGGGAGCGCAGCAACTGAACGGCAATGAATCCTGCTCTCGCAAGGCCGGCGAAAGGTAACGTACCATACCTCTTGCAATCTTCGAGCAGCCAGTAGATGCGGCCGATGGTGTCGATGCGTGCCTCACTGAGGACGACCAGCCGCTCGGCAAGGATATCGATCTTATCGCGATCCTGTCGCCAAAGCCCGTTGGTGCCGTTGATGATGCGATTGGTCAGCCGCTGCAGGGAAGCGGTGATGGCATCCCGCTCTTCGGACGAGAATCCATACTGCGCCAGCACAGCCAGACGTTCCGGCAGATCGAGCGTATAGCATGAAAAGATGATCTCGAATTCG
>DATDIC010000431.1:0-13107 GCA_036521275.1 Acetobacteraceae bacterium | reverse complement strand
CATATAGGGGGCCATCCCCCCTTTAATAGGGGGCTATCCCCTTTTTATGCCAACCCGCACGTTCGCCGTCATTCCCGCGCAAGCAGGAATCCAGCCAACCCCTCGAAATCTCGCGGGCTCTCGCCCGGATGCCCGCGCGGTCCGGTATCAGCCTTCGGAAAGGCGCAGGACCAGCGGTGTCACCGGATCGAGCGGCACTGTCACCGTCGTCAGCCGGCCCAGCGTTTTGCCGTCACGCAGATCGGTCACCTGCATCGGGCGCGGCAGAGCAACGGTGACCTCCTCCGCCGTCGCGTCATCGCGGAAATCGCGCTGCACCGCCACAATCGTTCCGCCGTTCCCGCTAAAAACATAGCTGGTCACATCGTTCCCCGACGCGTGCACCGGAAACTGGGGCGCAACACCCGCAGCCTGGAGCGTCGTGGCAAGCGCGGCCTGATCGTCCGCCGCCACCAGTTTCCCCGGCCCGGTGGAGAACAGCGTCGCCAGCGGCGACACCCGCAACCCGCGCCCGTGCCCGTCGAAGCTGCCGGGAACGACATCCGAAACCACCCGGCCGCCATTCGCCACGAACCGCCGGATCGCCGCCACCTCGGCCGGTGACAGGGCGATCGCGTGCGGCAGGATCAGCACCTTCGCCCCGGCCAGCTCGTTGCGTTCGAGCTGATCGGAACCCACGTAGTGCGGCGTCAGGCCGATATGTTCCAATGACTGCGCATACGCGGCCAGCGTCTCCCGCTGCGCATCTCCCGTATCCTCCTGCGCGGCAGTCCGGGTAATCCACGCGTCAGCATGCGGTCGTTGCTCCTGCATCCATGCTACGCGAAAACTCACCGGCGAATAGAGAATGGCGACGGGGTCGAAGACCGGTGTCGCATCCAGCACCGCCTTGCCGAGCGACCCGCGCAAGGCCGCGAATACCGGTGCGTAGCCATGCCCGTCGGGCCCAAGAGTGCTGTCCGGCTGCACGATCCGGCTCTTGTCGTCCCACAACACAACACCGCGGCAGCCGCGCAGCCATTCCCGCCAGATCGCATGCAGTTGCTTCGGGCGGCTGTTGAAGGCAGTGGTGAGCGGTATGACGGCGGGATTCAGCGACCGCAGGATCGCCAGGTTCTCGTACGTGTCGTAAATTTCCATCACATCGACCGCATGGGCCAGCCGCGTGTAATCGTATCCGCCCCAGCCCGGTACCTGCGCACCCTCGATTGCCGCCAGGCCGGAGGGGTCGGCGCGATGCACTGCATCGGTCCCGGCCCGCACCGCGCGTGCAAACGCTGTGTCCATCCACGCCTTGAAGTCCGACCACGCGGCGAAATTATCATCGCTGCGCTGCATCGCCGTGCGGGTCAGTTCAGGCATCACCTGGTCCCAGCCGGCGTACCGCGTCCCCCATTCGGCGTTCAACGCGGCCAACGACGGATATTGCGTCTGCAACCATGTGCGGAAGTCGGCGACTGACGCCGGGGCGATATCGAAGTCCCAGTTGGCGGCCAGGTCGGCAATGCCGGTTTCATCTCCCAGGCTGTAATAGATCGGGTGATCTGCCTTGGCCGCGTTCGCGACCGCCGTCAGCCGGTCAGTGACACGTTTCAACCAGTCCGGATCAGACAAGCCGGGATCGCGGACGAACACCGAAAGATCGTTCGGATCTGCCTGGTACCGCTGCTGCAGCTCCACGAACCGCCAGTTCGGCCGCTTGCCCGGCGTGAAGCGATGATAGGCGGCATAGAAGTCCGTAGCGATATTCTCGATATAATAGCGCATGCCGTCGCTGCGCAGCGCGGATGGGGCGGCGCCGTTCGGGTCGAACGTGCCGGCATCCCGGTTGATCGGCGCCATTCCGCCGCTGACGCCGATCTGCTTCAGCACGTTCAGTTGCTGTGCCGTGCGCGGCTGCCACTCCATTATCTGGTAGTCGGGCCAAGCCGGCGTCGCGGCTCGCGCAGGGCCGATGAATGCGAGCAATGCCAGGGCAGCGGCAAATCGTTTCATATGACTGCTCCGTCCTGCTTCAGGATTTCGCCGGCGAGATAGAGGCTGCCGCAGATAAGGACTCGTGCCGGGCCGGAGCCATATGGCAGAGAACGCAAGGCCTCCGTAACGACGGGGCCGGGCCGCGCCACCCCGCCGGAGGCAGCGATGATCGCCTCCACCGGCAGCGCCAGGTGCTGCTCCGCCTCGGCCACCGCCCACACGGAACTTGCCCGTGGCAGCAGCGGACGCAGGAACTCGGCCGCGTCCTTGCTCTGCTTCATCCCGACAACCAGGTGAACCGGGCGATCGGCCCAGCCGGCCAGATGCTCCGCCAGCACACGCCCGGCGTCCGGGTTGTGCCCGCCATCCAGCCACAGCTCCCAACCGTCCGGCAGCAGCCGGGCAAGTCGCCCGGTCAGAAGCTGCAGTCGGGCCGGCCATTCCGCCTGCGCCGCTCCCACCGCCGCGGAATCGGGAATGGGCAGCGCGGTGGCCCGCAGCGCCGCCAGCGCAATGCCGAGATTGTCGTACTGGTGTGCGCCCGGCAGCGACGGCGCCGGCAAGGACAGGCTACCGCGCCAATCCTGGTAGCGGCCGGGTTCGATCCGCCAGTCCCGCCCGCGCCGGCGCACCGGCGCGCCGAGCCGCTCCGCCTGCGCCAGCAGCACGTCGCTCGCTTCAGGCGATTGCGCGCCGATCGCCAGCGGCACGCCAGGCTTGATGATGCCCGCCTTCTCCGCGGCAATCGCCGCAATCGTCTCGCCCAGCATCTCGCGATGATCGAGCGAGATGGACGTGATCGCACAAGCGGCCGGATGGTCGATCACGTTGGTCGCGTCCCCGCGACCGCCAAGCCCCACTTCCAGCACGCACAGATCCGCCGGCACCTGGGCGAATAAATGGAAAGCCACCGCGGTGATCACCTCGAACACGGTGATCGGCGCGCCCGCATTGACCGCTTCTACCTGCTCCAGCGCCGTCGCCAGCGCATCATCGGAAACCAGCCGGCCGGCCAGCCGGATGCGCTCGTTGAAACGCACCAGGTGCGGCGAGGTATAGACATGCACGCGCAGCCCGGCCGCTTCGGCGATCCCCCGCAGGAACGCGCAGGTGCTGCCCTTGCCGTTGGTGCCCGCCACATGCACCACCGGCGGCAGCCGCCGTTCCGGCGACCCCAGCTTCGCCAGCAGCGCGATCAGCCGGTCCAGGCTGAGGTCGATCAGCCGCGGATGCAGCCCGTGCAGCCGGGCGACGATGCCGTCGATGCGGGAACTCACTCGGCCGCGTGCGCCATTGTGTCGGTATCAGCAGCCGGTGCTGCGTCGGGCTTGCGCAGCAGCCCGACGATGCGTGCCAGGGTGGGGCGCAGCTCCGTGCGCGCCACGACCATGTCGATGATCCCGTGCTGATGCAGGTATTCGGCGGTCTGGAAACCTTCCGGAAGTTTCTCGTGCACGGTCTGCTCGATCACACGGGCGCCGGCAAAGCCGATCAGCGCGCCGGGTTCGGCGATCTGGATATCCCCCAGCATGGCGAAACTCGCGGTCACGCCGCCGGTGGTGGGATCGGTCAGCACGACGATGAAGGGCAATCCGGCCTGCTTCACCAGCCGCGCCGCAATCACTGTTTTGGGCATTTGCATCAGGCTGATCGCGCCTTCCTGCATGCGCGCGCCGCCAGAGGCAGTGAACACGATCAGCGGTGCCTGCTGCAGCACCGCCAGCCGCGCCGCGGCCACCAGCCCTTCACCGACACCGGCGCCCATCGACCCGCCGATGAAGTTGAACTCCATCGCCGCCACCACGGCGTTCTGCCCCTCGATCGTGCCGTGCGCGACGGCGAGCGCATCGTCCAGATGCACCTTCTCACGCGCTTCCTTCAGCCGGTCGGCATAGCGCTTGCTGTCGCGGAACCGCAGCGGATCGGTTGGAACCTTCGGCAGTTCGATGCGGGTGAAGCCATTGGCGTCGAACGTCCAGCCCAGGCGTTCCACGGCCGAGGCGCGCATATGATGGCCGCAATGCGGGCAAACCTTCAGGTTCGCGGCCAGTTCTCGGGCGAAGATCATCTGCTGGCAGGCGGGGCATTGCTGCCAGAGATTGTCCGGCACATCCCGCCGCGCGAACAGATTGCGGATCTTCGGGCGGACGAATTCGGTAAGCCAGCTCATGCATTCACCCGTGCATTGCGTACTGCTGCCCCCAGTGCTCGCACCTGGTCCAACACGCGGCGCAGCGTATCCGGTCGGGCGCGGCCATGCTCGTCCAGCGTGCCGGCCAAAATGTCGATCAGGGCAGATGCAACCACCGCGGCATCGGCTTCCCGCGCGACGATCGCCGCCTGTTCCGGGCTGCGCACCCCGAAACCGACCGCGATCGGCAAGCTGGTCACCTTGCGGATGCGGGGGATGGCGTATGCCAAATGGTCCGCAGTGGCGGTGCGGGTGCCGGTGATCCCCGTGATGCTGACGTAATAGACGAAACCGGAACTTCCGGCCAGCACGACAGGCAATCGCCGGTCGTCGGTGGTGGGCGCGATCAGGCGGATCACATCCAGACCGTTGGCCTTTGCATGCGGCAGCAGCAGGTCGGCTTCCTCGGTCGGCAGATCCACCACGATCAGCCCATCCACGCCGGCCGCCGCCGCATCCACGCAAAACCGGCTGGGCTGGTAGGACAGGATCGGGTTCAGGTAGCCCATCAGCACGATCGGCGTCGCGTCATCCTCCCGGCGAAACTCGCGCACCATGGCGAGCGTGTGCGCCATCGTCGCGCCGGCCTTCAACCCCCGCTTGCCCGCCGCCTGGATCGTCGGGCCATCGGCCATCGGATCGGTGAACGGCATGCCGATCTCGATCAGGTCCGCTCCCGCACCGGGCATGCCGCGCAGCAGCGCCATGGAGGTCGCGGCGTCCGGGTCCCACGCCTCCACGAACGGGATCAGCGCAGCGCGTCCCTCCCGTTTCACGGCGGCGAACCGGGCGGCGATGCGGCTCACAGCCGCACTCCCAGGTGCTCGGCCACGGTGAAGATGTCCTTGTCGCCGCGCCCACAGAGATTCATCAGGATAATCCGGTCCTTCTCCATGCCCGGCGCGATCTTCGCCACTTGTGCCAAGGCGTGCGCCGGCTCCAGCGCGGGGATGATCCCCTCCGTCCGGGTGCAGAGCTGAAACGCCGCCAACGCCTCCTCATCCGTGGCGGCGGCATATTCGACGCGGCCGATCTCATGCAACCAGGAGTGTTCGGGGCCAATGCCGGGATAGTCGAGCCCGGCGCTGATGCTGTGCGCCTCCTGGATCTGCCCGTCATCGTCCTGCAGCAGGTAGGTGCGGTTGCCGTGCAGCACGCCCGGCCGGCCGCGCGAAAGACTTGCGGCGTGCTCCTGCGTGTCCAGGCCATGTCCCGCCGCTTCCACGCCGATCAGACGCACCGACGGGTCATCCAGGAATGGATGGAACAACCCCATCGCGTTCGATCCGCCGCCGATGCACGCAACCGCGACATCCGGCAGCCGCCCCTCGGCTTCCTGCAACTGGCGCTTGGCTTCGTCCCCGATCACCGACTGGAAATCCCGCACCATCGCCGGATATGGATGAGGCCCGGCGACGGTGCCGATCAGGTAGTATGTGTCAGAGACATTGGCGACCCAGTCGCGCAGCGCCTCGTTCATGGCGTCCTTCAGCGTGCCGGCGCCGGAGGTGACGGGCTTCACCTCGGCGCCCAGCAGCTTCATGCGGAACACGTTGGGCTTCTGCCGCTCCACATCGGTGGCGCCCATGTACACCGTGCACGGCAGGCCGAACAATGCGCACATGGTGGCGGTGGCCACGCCGTGCTGCCCGGCGCCGGTTTCGGCGATGATGCGGGTCTTCTCCATCCGGCGGGCCAGCAAAATCTGGCCCATGCAGTTATTCGCCTTGTGGCTGCCGGTATGGTTCAGCTCGTCGCGCTTGAAGTAGACCTTGGCCCCACCGAGCTCCCTGGTCAGCCGTTCGGCCAGCCACAGCGGGCTTGGCCGGCCGACATAATGCGCCAGGTAGCGGTCCAGCTCCGCCTGGAAGCCGGGGTCCGCCTTCGCTGCGGTGTACGCCCGTTCCACCTCAAGGATCAGCGGCATCAGCGTTTCGGCGACGAAGCGCCCGCCGAATTCGCCGAACCGGCCGCGCCCGTCCGGGCCGCCGCGCAAGCTGTTGGGTGCCGCCCCTGCTGGGTCGTTCACGCCTGTTCTCCCGTCCGCGCCCCCTGTTAAGGGCCGCCGACAAATAGCAGCTTGCCCACCCGCTGGCCACGCGTCACCCGCGCCAGGGAAGCTGCCATCGCGGCTGCGCACGTCCCGTGGCTTGACGCGGCGCGCTTAAGACGACCATCTCCCGGATCAGTGAATGGCGCCTTCCGCCTAGGCGCACCCGGGAAAATGGCCTGACACTGGATGGACGCTGTAACCTCTGCCGACGCCCCTCGGCTCGCGCTCGGCTTCGCCCATGCCGACCTCGGCACGCGCGCGGGGCTGATCCGCCTCGACCAGCATTTCCTGCGCGCGCTCGCGGCGGCGGACGCGGAGTTGCATGTGAAGCTGCTGGCCGCGCGGGCCGACCCCGATGCCCCCTCGGCCCGCGATCTGAGCGAGCTGATCGTGGCACTCGGCCCGCACCTGGATCGTTTCGTTGCGGCTTTGTTCGATATCGAACAGGAGACCGACGCCCTCAACCGCGCCACGCTGGCGCTGGACCCGATCCATAGCTGCAAGCGCCTGTTCGTGCAGCGCCAGGCGGTGCGGAAATATCCCGATCCGACCGGTTTCGACGGCCCTGCATTGCGGGCCGCGCTGGAGGACCGCTTCGGGGAGAGCCTGACCGAGCTGTCCTTTGCGCTGCACGTCAGCCACTGGGAAAAATCCGCCGATGCCGACGCCCTGGACCTGGCGATGCGCTACGCCGCCTGGGCCACGCTGACGCCGGCCGGCCGCGCCGCCCACCCCGGCAACACGCTGTTCCGGGTGCCGCACAAGATCGATCCGATGCACCTGGTGCCGGTGGAGACCATCGAGCGCGACGGCGTGACCATGCTGCGGTTGCCCGAGCAGCAGTGGCGGGCCCGCGACGGGTTCGCGCTGACCGACCCCGGCATGACGCCCCAGCAGGCGCTGGACCAGATGAACTACTGCATCTGGTGCCACGCGCAGGAGAAGGATTCCTGCAGCAAGGGCCTGAAGGACCGCAAGACCGGCGCCTACCAGAAATCCCCGTTCGGCGTGGCGCTGACCGGCTGCCCGCTGGACGAGAAGATCAGCGAGATGCACGCCCTGCGCGCGCAGGGGGCCGTGCTTGGCGCCTTCGCCGCCATCGCGATTGACAACCCGATGATGGCCGCGACCGGTCATCGCATCTGCAACGACTGCATGAAGGCCTGCATCTACCAGAAGCAGGAGCCGGTCGATATCCCGCAGGCCGAGACCTCCGTCCTGAAGGACGTGCTCTCATTGCCCTGGGGCGTGGAGATCTACAGCCTGCTGACGCGCTGGAACCCGCTCGACATCAGGCGGCCTTTGCCGCGCCCGGACAGCGGGCGGAAGGTGCTGATCGTCGGTCTTGGTCCCGCCGGCTTCACGCTGGCGCACCATCTGATGAATGACGGGCACAGCGTGGTGGCGATCGACGGGCTGAAGATCGAACCGCTCGGCTTCGACGCCACCGCCCCGGTGCGCGACGCGGAAGCATTGTTCGACAATCTCGATGATCGGGTCATGGCCGGGTTCGGCGGCGTGGCCGAGTACGGCATCACCGTCCGCTGGAACAAGAACTATCTGAAACTGATCCGCCTGCTGCTGGAGCGCCGGCGGGAATTCGCGCATTTCGGTGGCATCCGGTTCGGTGGCAACGGCACGCTGTCGATCGACGATGCCTGGGCGATGGGTTTCGACCACATCGCCCTGTGCATGGGGGCCGGCAAACCCACGGTGCTGGATATCCCGAACGGGTTGGCGCGCGGCGTGCGCGCCGCGTCGGACTTCCTGATGGCGTTGCAGTTGACCGGCGCGGCCAAGCTCTCCTCGGTCGCCAATCTGCAGCTTCGCTTGCCAGTCGTGGTCGTGGGCGGCGGCCTGACGGCGATCGACACCGCCACCGAGAGCCTGGCGTACTACGTGCGCCAGGTGGAGAAATTTGCCGCGCGCTACCGCGTGCTGGTCGCGGAGCGCGGGGAAGCCGCGGTGCATGCTGCCTGGAGTGCGGAAGAGAGGGAAGTTGCCGATGAATTTCTGGCGCACGCGGCGGCGCTTGCCGCCGAACGCCAGGCCGCGGCCGCGGAAAATCGCCAGCCTCGCTTGGCGCAATTGCTGGATGCGTGGGGCGGCGCCACCATCGCCTATCGCCGCACGCTGACGCAGTCCCCGTCCTATACGCTGAACCACGAGGAAGTCGGCAAGGCGCTGGAGGAAGCGGTTCGCTTCGCCGAAGGGCTGACGCCGGTGGCGGTGGAGCTCGACTCCTTCGGCCATGCTGCGGGACTTCGCATCAAGCAGCCCGATGGCTCCCCGGCCGTGTTGCCCGCCCGCGCGATCCTGGTCGCCGCCGGCACGCAGCCCAACACCGTGCTGGCGCGCGAAGACCGGCGCATCACGGTGGACGGCAAGTACTTTCAGGCAATCGACGAGACCGGCGCCCCGGTCACTCCCGCTCGTGCTTTCCCCAAGCCCGAGATCGCTCAGGTGCTGATGCATCGCGCGCCCGACGGCCGCGCCATCAGCTTCTTCGGCGATCTGCATCCCAGTTTCTACGGCAACGTCGTGAAGGCGATGGGCGGTGCCAAGCGCGGCTACCCGGTGGTCTCGCGCGTGCTGGCGGCGCGGGATGCGACGCCGGTCACCGGCCCCGCCCTGATCGCCCGCTGCCGCGACGAGCTGCGCGCCACGGTGCACGAGGTGAACCGCCTGACGCCGACCATCGTCGAAGTGGTGGTGCGTGCCCCCGCCGCCGCGCGCGCCTTCCGTCCCGGCCAGTTCTACCGGTTGCAGAATTACGAGATGCTGGCGCCGCGCCTGAACGAGCCAGGCATCGGCCGCACCGTGCTGTCGATGGAGGGGCTGGCGATGACCGGCGCCTGGACCGATCCGGACCGCGGCCTGGTGTCCGTCATCGTGCTGGAAATGGGCGGCAGCTCCGATCTGTGTGCGCTGCTGCGGCCCGGTGAACCGGTTGTGCTGATGGGTCCCACCGGGACGCCCACAGAAATACTTGCAAACACAACGGTCGCATTGATTGGCGGCGGCCTGGGCAACGCCGTCCTGTTCTCCATCGGTGCGGCGTTCCGTGCCGCCGGATCGAAGGTGCTCTATTTCGCCGGCTACAAACGGATCGAGGATCGCTACAAGACAAACGAAATCGAACGCGCCGCCGACGTGATCGTGTGGTGCTGCGATGAAGCCCCCGGCTTCGCTCCCAGCCCGCATCGGGCACAGGACCGCAGTTTCGTCGGCAACATCGTGCAGGGCATGGCGGCCTATGCCGCCGGACGACTGGGCGACCCGACAATCCCGCTATCCGAGGCGGACCACCTGATCGTGATCGGCTCCGATCGCATGATGCAGGCGGTGGGCGCTGCCCGGCATGGAGTTCTGGCCCCGTGGCTGAAGCCGGGCCACACCGCGGTTGGTTCGATCAACAGCCCGATGCAGTGCATGATGAAGGAAGTCTGCGCGCAGTGCCTGCAGCCGCACATCGACCCCGCCACCGGTGAGCGCAGTGTCGTGTTCTCCTGCTTCAACCAGGACCAGGCGCTGGATCGGGTCGATTTCCCCGCGCTGCATGAGCGTCTGTTGCAGAACGGCGCACAGGAAAAGCTGACCGCGCAATGGATCGACCGCGCGCTGCGGCAGTTGGATGTGCGGCCGGCGCTTCAATAACCAAACGCGTGCGGCAGCCACAGCGTAATCGCCGGGACAAACGCAATCACCATCAGCGTCGCCAGCAGCAGCCCCAGATAACCCAGCATCGGCTTCACCGCCGCCTCGACCGGCACCTCCCCGATCAAACACGTGCCGTACAGGCCCAGCCCGAGCGGTGGTGCGAACAATCCAATCCCCATCGCAATCACCAGCACCACTGCATAGTGCAGCGGCCCGATGCCGACCTGCGTCGCCACCGGCAGCAGCAGCGGGCCGAAGATGATCAGCGCCGCCGCGCCTTCCAGCACCGATCCCATGACGATCAGGATCGCGATCGACAGCAGCAGGAACAGCGTGACACCGCCCTGATGCGATAACCCGATCAGCATCTCCGCCAGCATGTGCGGCACCTGCTGCAACGTCAGCACGAACGCCAGCGCCTGCGCGGCGGCGACGATGAACAGCACCAGCCCGGACCGGTTCGCCGACTGGATGAAGCTGCGCGCCACCGCCCGCGGCCCGAGCTCTCGGAACGCCACGCCGCCCACCACCAGCGCATACAGCGCCGCGAACGCGGAAATCTCCGTGGCAGTAGCGAACCCCGACTTGAACCCGCCGAAGATGATGACGATCAGCCCCAGCGTCACCGCAGCACCGCCCCATAACCGGCCGATCGGCACCTCCGGCCGCGCCGCCTCGACACGCACGACCCGTCGGCCGAACAGGATCACCGCGGCGACCAGCACCAGCGCCATCAGCCCGGCGGGCAACAGCCCCGCCATGAACAACCCGCTGATCGACAGGTTGGTGACGAAACCAAGGATGATCAGATTGATGCAGGGCGGGATGGTTTCCGCCATCACCGCCGAGGCGGCCAGCAGCGCCACCGCCCCGCCCGGGTTCTGGCCCGACCGCCGCGCCGCCGGGATCAGCACCGATCCCACCGCCGCCACATCCGCCATCTTGGAGCCCGAGATGCCGGAGAAAATCACCATCGACAGCACCATCACCACGTTCAGCCCGCCGCGCATCCGCCCGACCAGCCGCTCCAGCAATGCGATCAGCCGCACCGACATCCCGTTCGCTTCCATCAGGTAGCCGACCAGGATGAAGAACGGGATCGCCAGCAGCACGAAATTGTCGATGCCGCGCGCCATCTGCTGGGCGAAGATCACGCCGGGCAGCAACCCACCGGTCCAGATGAAGATCAGTGCGGCCAGCGCCAGCGCAAAACCGATCGGCATGCCGCCTGCCAGGCACACAGCGAAGCCGCCCAGCATCAGGGCACCAGTCGGTGGCACCGTATCGGGCGACAGCGTGCTCCACGCGAACCAGATCCCGGCGATGCCACCGACGATCAGCACGGCTGCAACGATATCGAACAGCCGATGCCGCCGCAGATGGTCCAGCGCGAACAGGCTCATGCACACGCTGCCCGCGCCCATGGGGTAGAACGTCCACTGCAACGGCAGCCCAGAGCCGGTGGTCTGCCCCGTGGTCAGCACACCAAGCTGCAACGCGTCGATCGCCACCGATCCGGCAGTGATCAGCACCAGCAGCGCCGACACCGCCCCCGCCACCCGGCGAACCCCAGGCGGCACACGCTCGATCACGAACGCAATGCCAATATTCTCGTTATGCGCCAGCGCGGCGGCGGCGCCGAAGAAGCTGAGTGCCACCATCAGCCCGCGCGCCACATCGTCCGACCATTCGATCGGCGCATCCAGCACGTAGCGATACAGCACCGACAGCGCGACCACCGCCAAGTCAGCCGCCAGCAGCAGCCCGGCGATTGCCTCGACGAAAAGCAGCAGCGGGCGGGTGAAGAACCGGTCGATCACCTGCTCAGGCGGGCGTTGCCTGTATCTGGTCGACCACCGGCTTCGCGTCCGGATGAGCCTTCACAAACGCCTCGGTCTGCGGCAGCACGCGCTGGCGGAACGCCTCGCGGTCGCAGTCGAGCACCTTCACGCCCTTCTGCTGCAACACCTGCAAGGCTTCCTGCTCCACCGCCAGCCCGTGCGCGCGCGTATCGATCGCCGCCTGCTGCGCGGCGTTGTGAAACCCGTCGCGCAGCTTCGGGTCCATGCGCATCCAGCTCGTGTTGCTGAAATAGATCGCCAGCGGCGAGAAATTGTGCCGCATGAGCGAGTAGTCCTTCACCGTCTCGTACCATTTGCTGGCGAGGATGGTCGGCGGGTCGTGCTCCAATCCATCCAGCACGCCGGTCTGCAGCGCGGTATAGACCTCGCCGGCCGCGAGCGGAGTGGCCGCGGCGCCCATCAGGCGCAGACACTCGGTGATGACGGGATTCGGCAGCGTGCGGATCTTCAGCCCGGCAAGATCGGCAGGCTCCTTCACCGGTTTGCGCGCCAGCACGCTGCGGGAGCCGAAATTATACGCCCAGGCGATGATGCGGATATTGGCGCCCTTCAGTAGCCCATCCTCGATCGGCTTGGCCGCGCCGGCATCGAAAGCCTTGGTCTGCTGCGGGAAACTTTTGAACATGTAGCCGAGATCATAGACACCGACCAGCGGCACCAGGTTGGCGGAGATCGACGAACCCGACACCATCATGTCGATGACGCCGAGCTTCACCGAATTGATGACGTCGATCTCCTGGCCAAGCTGGTTGTCGGGGAAGAACTGGATGCTGACCTGGGAATCGAGACCGTCGTTCTTCAGATGCGTCATCAGGTAGTCGTAATAGACGCGACCATTGGCGTATTTCGGGTCGTTCGGCTGGGAGGAGGAGAAGCGGATCCGGGTGGTCGCGGCACGGCCGGGACGGATGATGGCCGGGGCGGCGAGGGCGCCCAGCAGCGCGGAACGACGGGTAACGTGAAGCCTTGGCACGGATGTTTTCCTTCCCTGGCGGCTGGTGCGGCTTTCGAGGGTTATCGGCACGGTGTTGCTGTGGGTCAAGGCGGGTTCGTTCGCATTGCAGTCCGACTCAAAATTCGCGCACCCAAGCGGCGGGTCAGCAGTCAGATGCCGCGGTCAGCACGCACGCATCCGCAATGCTACGCACGCTTGCGCCGCGACTCCTTCATAAACGCCTTCAGCACGGCATTGATCCTGGTCTGATATCCAGGCCCTTGCGCTCGGAACCAATCAACCACATCACTGTCAATCCGCAGAAACAGAAGTCTTTTCGGAACCGGCATGACAGCCTCCGCCACCTCGAACCAGTTCCGAGGGATGTCCCTGAAATCAGGATCGGCCGCGATTTGCCGTTCAAGCTCAT
>DATDIC010000430.1:0-2480 GCA_036521275.1 Acetobacteraceae bacterium | reverse complement strand
AACCCGGACACGTCCGCCGCGCCGCCGGCAAAAGCCGCGGCAAGGGCCACACCGTGTTCCGTGTCGGCGAGGTGCATGGCCGCACCACCGATCGCACCCAGGAAGTCTGCCGCCTGGTGGACTACGCCGACGGCGCCATGGTCACATCCAATCTATGGGGCGAGCGCTGGTCCAAGCTGGTGACCAACGTCATGGGCAACGGCCTCTCCGCCTGCACCGGCATGATCAGCCGCGACCTGCTGAGCAACGACGTGATCCGCCATTTCGGCGCCCGCCTGGGTAGCGAGGCGATCCGCGTCGGCCAGGCGCTCGGCTACCAACTGGAGGAAATCAGTCACCTCCCACCCGAGATCATCGCCAAGGCCGGTGAAGGCGACCCGGCGGCAACCCACGAATACGATGAGCACCGGCTGGCCGAGGCCCGTCGACCCGGCGGCGGCGCCCACCGCCCCTCAATGGGCCAGGACATGATGAAAGGCCGCCGCACTGAAATCGAATTCCTCAACGGCCTGGTCGTCCGCAAGGGCACCGAGATCGGCATCCCCACCCCAGCCAACGCCGCCCTCACCGACATTGTCACCCGCGTCGAACGCGGCGAACTGCAACCCGACCCCAAACACATCATCGATCTGCGCCTGAACTGATCCCGTCGCCGCCCCGGCCTCTTCCCCGTCATGCCACGGCCTCCACCACCCGTCATGCCCGGGCTTGTCCCGGGCACCCACGTTTTTCTACCACAACATCAACAGCTTGAACCCCGACGAGACCCCCGCTTCCGGTCCAGCGCGTCCCTCACTGCGACCGCGAGATCGCGCTTTTCCCTCGCCCCCGTCATGCCACGGCCTCCAGCACCCGTCATGCCCGGGCTTGTCCCGGGCACCCACGTCTTTCTACCACAACATCAACAGCTTGAACCCCGCCGAGACTCTCAGCCCGCACATCACCGCCGGCCGCCACCGCCCTGTCCCTCACCCTCCAGGACCCGGCCCCTCCCGCAACTGCGGATTGTCGAACACCGGATGACGCATCCGGTCCAGCGCGTCCCGCAACGCCATCGCGAGATCGCGCTTCTCTTCCTCCCCCAGCCACGCGGCAATCTCCCGTTGCTGCTGGCGGGCCACCAGCAGCAGGCGCGGAACCCGCCCGGCCTGCTCCTGCAGCACCACATTCAGCCAGCCATGCGTCAGCCGCTCCACATGCTTCCGCCCGGCGGTATCCGTGCGCACAATCTCCAGTCCGGCCTCGGTCAACAGGACGATCTCGCTCTGACGCCCTCGCCGCAGGTTGAACCAGAGCAGCCCGACCGCCAGCCCCACCTCGACCACGCTGAACCCGATCACCGGCCAGGCGCGGATCAGCAGGAAGCGCAGCGTCGTCAGCGCGCACAGCCCGCAGATCACGCCTGTCAGGATGCGCAGCCCGCGCGGCGACAGGCTGCGATACGGCACGATCACCGCCTCGAACAGGACCGGTTCCATCAGCCTCTATAACGCACCACAGCCTGCATGCACGCAATCTGGGCAGGTCGTTATCGCGCTTGCCAGGGATCGATGAGCGGGACACCCGTCAGCTCGACATCGCGCGTGTTGCGGGTCACCAGCGTAAGGCCGTAGCTGATCGCCGTGGCCGCGATCAGCGCATCGATCACCGGCAGCGTCCGATCGGCCGACCATTCGCCCCAGTGCCGGGCCGCCGCCACATCGATGGGCAGCACACGGTCGGCAAAGGTTGTTTCGATGCCATCCACCCATGCACCGAGCTGGTCGGCGGCACCAGGATCGGTGCGGCGCTTGACCGCGACACCTTTGCGCAATTCTCCGAGGGTCAGAACGCTCACGAATAATCCGGCAGCATCCGCGTTCGAGAGGAATGCGATAACGCCGCTATCGGCGCGGGACCTCCGCGTTTCCGAGATGACGTTGGTGTCGAGAAGGTAGCCCGTCGCCATCGGTCAGAATTCGACAGCGCGGCCAGGATCGCGATCACGTTTGACGGTGAAATCATCGACCTTGGGGCCGCCGAGCAGATAGGCTCTAAAATCCGGCTTGTGCGCCGATAAGACGCGGTAGTCTTCGATCGAGAGCACAACCGCTCGCTCCGCGCCGTGGCGGGTGATGGTTTGAGGGCCTTCGGTACGGGCCCGCTCGATCACCTCACTGAGGCGCGTTTTCGCGTCCTGGACTTGCCACGTTGCCATTGCACATTCTGTCGTGTCTGACCAGAATGTAGATATTCTGGTTGAAATTCAATCCCGTTACCCTTCGGACCACATCATCTGACCTCACAACCGCCGGGCCCGATACGCCAGGGGATCACCGCTTGCGATCCGATCGGCGGCACGCCACAAACCCGGCGATGACCAAAGCGCCGCGCCGAGTCATGAACCTCGCTGAAGTCCGCCAATTCCTGGAAGCGCTGGCCCGCGCCATGCCGGACCCGCGCAGCGAGCTCGATTTCGCCGACCCCTACACCCTGCTGAT
>DATDIC010000429.1:0-4181 GCA_036521275.1 Acetobacteraceae bacterium | reverse complement strand
AGATGCGGTACCGGTTCTCGGCCGCCCAGATGGCCGCCATCTCCGGGCGAGTGTAACGGGGAACCATGACGTGCCTGCCCATTCCTGCTGAGCCGGCGCGCAGCTAGACCGCAGGTACGCGCGCCTGGCAAGGGCGCTCCCGCTGAACGGTACGGGCTCACCGGCCTCACGTTCCAGCCGCCCGCAACGTCTGCTCGACCAGATTTACCCAATACCGCAGGACGATCGGCACGATCCCATCGTTGAACACGTAACGGCTGCCATGCAGTCCCTCGCCCGGGCCGACCTTGCCGGTCCCGACCCACGCATACGCACCGCCGGCGGCCCCAATCATGTAGGCAAAGTCCTCGCACCCAAGGCTCGGTGCGAAATCAGTCACCACCTTCTCGCGACCCACCGTAGCTGCCGCCGCCTCCACGGCACGCTCGACAGCCTCCACCGTATTGACCACCGGCGGATAGCCGATCCGGTAATCGAGCGCAGCCGTCACGCCGTGCGCCGCCGCGATGCCAGCCGCAATCTGCCGTATCCGGCGCTCGAGATGGTCAGAGAGGCCGACCGCAAGGAAGCGGCAGGTGCCCTGAAGCCAGACCTCGCCCGGCACCACATTGCCGACATTGCCCGCGTGAACCTGTGTGATGCTGACGACCGGCGGAATTTGCGGATCGACGGAACGGCTGACGACACGCTGCACCGAACCGACAAACTCCCCGGCGGCCAGGATGGGGTCGTCGCCGAGTTGCGGCATGGCCGCATGGGCGCCGGTGCCGGTGAAGCGCAGCTCGAACATGTCCACCGCTGCCATCATCGCCCCGACGCGTGTGTGGATCTCGCCGAACGGCAGGCCCGGCCAGTTATGGACGGAGTAGATCGCGCCCATGGGGAAGCGATCGAACAGTCCTGCTTCGATCATGCGCATCCCGCCTCCTTCGTTTTCCTCGGCGGGCTGGAACACGAAATGGACGATGCCGTCGAACTCGCCTTGCTCCGCGAGTATCCTGGCCGCGCCCAGCAGCATGGCGCTGTGGCCGTCATGGCCGCAGGCGTGCATCACGCCGGGATTGTTGGAGGCATAGGGCACCTCCGCCTTCTCGTGGATCGGCAGCGCGTCCAACTCCGCCCGCAAGCCGATGCTGCGCGTGCTTTGGCCTTTCCTCAGGACGCCGACGACCCCGGTCCCGGCAATTCCCTCGTGCACCTCGAGGCCAAAGGATCGCAGCCTCTCCGCCACGAACGCCGCCGTCTGGCGTTCCCGGAACGCCAGCTCCGGGCTGGCGTGAATGGCATGGCGCCAGGCGACCACGTCCGTCGCGGTCGCGGCAAAGGGGTCGTTGTGCAGCACCACAGGTGCGGTACGCGGCATTGGTCTTCGTCCCCGGCCGATGTGATAGAAGGCGCGTGCGGCGCCCGGAGACACCGGGCTACCCGAGACGCGGGAGGGTGTCTTGAACGGGATTGACCAGCCCGTATCAGCAGCGGGCGAACAGACTGCGTTCTTTTGCCACCCGCATTTCCGCGACATGGCGATGCTGACGGCACGGTTCCGGCGCCACCGCTACGATCTGCATACCCATCCCACTTACGTCATCGCCCTTGTCACCGACGGCTGCGAGCGCGTGCGCATCGGGCGTCGCCGTGAGCAGGTTCCCGCCGGCACCGTCCTGGTGGTGAACCCGGAAGTCGTCCACGACGGCGAAGCGGGCTGCGAGGAGGGATGGACCTATCGCACCTTCTACCCGACCATCGGACTGATGGAAGACGTCGCGCGGGAGCTTGGAATGCCGTCGACGCCGCTGTTCCCGCCGGCAGCGCTGCATGACCCATTGCTGGCCCAGCAACTGGCTGCCGCGCACCGCACAGCCGAACAAGGCGACGCCGAGCACGCCGAGCAGACCATGCTGCTTGCCCTCCGCGGCCTGATCCTTCGTCACGCCCGCGGATGCCAGGTTGCGCACCCCCAGGCACAGCCAGGTTCGGCCCGGCGACTGGCCGCCTACCAGGAGATGATCGAGGATGACCCGTCAATTCGCTTCGGGCTGGAGGACTTCGCCCGTGTCACTGGTGTCACGCGCTTCCAGGTGATCCGCGACTTCAAGCAGGCCGCCGGCCTGACCCCCACCGCCTATGTCCGAGATCGTCGCGTCCGTCTCGCCACCCATCTCATCGAGCACGGCGCCACGCTGGCGGAGGCCGCTGCCACCGCCGGTTTTGCCGACCAGAGCCATCTCTGTCGCGTCTTCAGGCGAGCCCGCGGGTTCACACCCGGGCTCTTGCAGCGGAAGCTGAGGGCTCTCCTCTAAACCGCCGGCGCGTTGGCAAGGCGCGCCGGCATCCAACCACGCGAGACCGGGGCGCATGCCGCATTGGCTCATTCACGACCTCGGCGCGCTAGCCCAGGTAGTCCTCATCGACATCGCACTCGCCGGCGATAATGCCGTCGTGGTCGGGCTGGCAGTTGCCGATCTGCCCCCGAAACGGCGGCGCATCGCCATCCTGACTGGGATCGGCGGGGCGACGGTGATCCGCATCGGCTTCGGACTGGTCGCGCTCAGCCTGCTCAAGATCCTGGGCCTGACGTTGGCGGGCGGCCTGCTGCTGATCTGGGTGGCGTGGAAAATGTATCGCGAGCTGCGGCATCGACCGCCGGCGGGCGCTACCACATCGGCACCCCGCAAGACGCTGACCCAGGCCATGCTGCAGATCATCCTGGCCGATGTGTCCATGAGCCTGGACAACGTGCTGGCGGTCGCCGGGGCGGCGGCGGATACGCCATGGGTGCTGATTACCGGGCTGCTGTTCTCCGTCGCACTCATGGGCGTGGCAGCCGAGCTGCTGGCTCGATTGGTGCAGCGGCAGCGCTGGATCGCCTGGGCGGGTCTGCTGATCGTCGTGTTCGTGGCGGTGCGGATGATCTGGGCAGGATCCAACGAAGTAAGCGAGACGCTGACATCGCGGTGACGCCTTGCCCGCGGCGCCCCCGAAACCGCGAAATATTTGCCCCCCCAAACTGAAAGCGTCGCACCACTGGGAACCGGCGATCCGCATGGGACGGCTTTCATCTCCGGCGTCGGACGTTCCGGTGGAAGCGAATACACACCGGCGCGGATGGACTCTCGGATCCGTCATGCCCGTGAAGGCGGGCATCCAGGCGTAAGCCCGCGAATTTCGATGTTTTCCGTGGTTCCCGCTCTCTCGCGGACTGACGAGATGACGCGAGTGCCTGAAGCACGCTTGCCGCGTCCTCCTGATCGGGGTTTCGGTATCAATTGAACTGAAGGTTCGATGTTTGTCATCCCGCGAAACGCGGCAATCCAGGCACATCCTCGGAACTTCATGGGCTCTCGCCTGGATGCCCACTTTCGCGGGCATGACGGATATTAGAGTCTTCGTCTCCGTGTCTCTGAGCCTCCGTGGTGAAACTTCTATTGTTTCTCCCCAGTCAGACCGAGACAACTCTACCGCCGCACCTCCATCTGAATCGGTCCCTCGCGCCGGCCATGGGTGAACTGGTCCACTTCCGGGGTGCCGCTGTCCATCAGCCTGGAAGGCGGCCCGCTCCAGACGATCCGCCCTTGGTGCAGCATCGCGATAACGTCGCCAATGCGGCGGGCGCTGGCCATATCGTGGGTTATCGCGACGGCAGTGCTGCCAAGCCGGTGCACACAATCCACGATCAGCCCGTCGATCACCGCGCCCATGATCGGATCCAGGCCGGTGGTCGGTTCATCGAAGAACATGATATCCGGCTGGGCCGCGATGGCGCGCGCCAGCGCCACGCGTTTCTGCATGCCGCCAGATAGTTCCGATGGATACAGGTCGCCTACAGCGGGACCCAGGCCGACCTGGCCCAGAATCTCGATCGCGCGGGGGCGGGCCGCACGACGCGTGGTCTTGTGTTGGGCGAGCAGCCCGAACGAGACATTTTCCCACACCGGCAGGCTGTCGAATAGGGCGCCATTCTGAAACAGCATGCCGATATGTGAGCGTACCTGCTCGCGTTCGGCGCGGCTCAGCCGCAGAATGTCGCGGCCATCGATCTCTATGCTGCCATCGTCCGGTTCGATCAGACCGAGCATACATTTCAGCAGCACGGATTTGCCGGAACCGGAAGCCCCGATCACCACCATGGAGGTGCCGGGCATCACGTCCAGGTCCAGACCGTTCAGGACAACCTTGTCGCC
>DATDIC010000428.1:0-5646 GCA_036521275.1 Acetobacteraceae bacterium | reverse complement strand
TGCAGCCTGAGCTGCTGCGCCTGGTGGCGGGGATACGCGGCATCGCCGAGGTGGTGCCGTCCGGGCAGACGCTGCCACCGTTCGACATGCAGTGCCCGCTGCTCAGCCTGCCGCGGGTGTTCAGGACCCGGCTGGAAACCGTTCCGGCCACGGTGCCGTACCTGCCGGTCGATCCAGACATGGTGGCCGACTGGGATTCACGCCTGCCGCAGGATGGGATGCTGCGGGTCGGCATCTGCTGGGCGGGAGCGGCTCATCTGGACGATGTCGGCGCGCGGCTGATCGATCAGCGCCGCTCGATCGGGCTGGACCCGCTGGCACCGCTGGGCGGGATCGGCGGGGTGCACTGGGTCAGCCTGCAAAAGTCTCCCGCCGGCGGAAGCTCGCCACGGATCGCCGGTTTTCCCATGCTGGATCTTATGGATCAGGTGAGCGATTTCGCTGACACCGCGGCCCTGATGGCGAATCTGGACCTGGTGATTTCGGTGGATACGGCGGTGGCGCACCTGGCGGGGGCACTCGGGCGTCCGGTGTGGATGCTGTCGCGTTACGACGGGTGCTGGCGCTGGCTGCACGGGCGTAATGACACCCCGTGGTATCCCTCCATGCGGATCTATCGACAGGAGCGGCCGCTGGAGTGGAGTGGCGTCGTGGGGCAGGTACGCCGCGACCTGCTTGCGCTGACCAGCGCGCGGGACACCGGTCGGGAGGTTATCAGGGCGGTCGGATGAGAACCGCCGCAGCTCTCCGAATGCGCCAGGGCCGACACAGCGCCGGCCTGATCACGTGCCCGCGCGCGACCGCGTCCTCCATTGCCCTCAGAATCGTGTGGAACCGCGCTTTCAACGCAGCCCGCCACGCCGCATCAGCATGTGTGCCATCGAGGGCCAGGTTCTCGGCTGGTCGCTGAATGCGGTCATTGCGGGCCGGCGGTCCGGAATCTCGGTTCGGGACGTCCGATCTCGCCGGGCCGAAGGGAAAAGAGACCGCCGGAAAGCGGCGCACGCGCAAGCGTCGCTTCGTCCAGGCCGGTACGGGCGGAGGTAACGAACAGCGTATCCAGATCCGCCCCGCCGAACGCGAGGCAGGTGGGCCGGGGAACCGGCAGACGGATGCTGCGGTCAAGCGAGCCGTCAGGGCGAAAACGCGAAATGCGCCAGCCGTCCCAGTGCGCCACCCACAACCCGCCCTCGGCATCGATCGTCGCGCCGTCAGGATGCCCGTCGTCCCGCGGCACGCTGGCAAATTGGCGCTCTTCGGACAGCTCGCCGCTGGCGGCATCCAGAGTGAAGGCGCGGATGCAATTGGTCGGCGTATCGGCGAAATACAGCGTCCCGCCATCGGGGCTGAATGCGGTGCAATTCGGCACCTCGATCCCGCCAAGCATCGGCGCCGCTTCGGCCTGGGTACAGCGATAGAGCGTCCCGCGCGGACCGCCGGCGCTGCGGCGCATCGAGCCGACCCACAACCTGCCCTGATGATCGCAGCGGCCGTCGTTCAGGCGCGTTCGCGGTTCGTCGGCTTCGATCGGCAGAAACCGGTCGAGCGCTCCGGTCTGGGGATCGAACCAGGCCAGCCCGGAGGCCAGCGCAACCACCACGCGGTGGTCCTCGCACAGCGCCAGGCAACCGACCGGCTCCGGCATCGGCCAAGCCTGGTCGGTGCCGGCCACGGGGTCGAAGCGGTGCAGCGCTGAAGCGTTGATATCCACCCAGAACAGCGCCTGCGTGCGGTCGCACCACGCGGCCCCTTCGCCCAAGGACGCGCGCGCGTCCAGGACACAGACGGGCTCGGTCACCAGCGGCGGTCCTGAATGAACGTCTCGGTCGCCTCGATCAACCGGCGGGCGTGGCGGGAGGTTTCGGTCTGTGCCGCCTCCTCTGGCCCCGGCTGCGGCTTGGCGTGATCCAGCGGCACATAGCCGATCGCCTTGCGGGTCGGCTCCAGGTCCCAGCGCATGCCGTCGTTCCGTGACATCAGGTTCAGCACGGCGAAGCGCAGGTCGGGCGGGGCGGTGACCGCCTTCTCGAACCCTTGGCATAGATCGCGATCGGACAACCACATCCCCTGTCCCCAAAGCCCCCAGCCCATGTGCGAGCCGGGCTGGTTCTCGCCCCGCTGGCAGTAGCCGATGCGGAAGCAGATGACGGACAGGCCCCAACGCTCGCTGTACGACCGGCCGAGCCGCTCGCCCACCAGCTTCGAGATGCCATACGGGTTGACCGGATAGGGTGTGGTCTCCGGCGTCAGCGGCTCCGCCTCGAACCGGTGCCCGGCCACCACCCAGTTGGAGCTGGCAAAGATCAGCCGGCGCGCCCGCTGGCGGGCGGCAGCCTCGAACACATTCAGCGAGAGGTCGAAATTGAGCCGGATGGTCCGTTCCCAGCTCGCCTGCGGGCTGGGGTCCGCCGCCAGGTGGATGACCGCGTCGGCATCATGGAACTGCTCCGCCCAAGAATCGCTCCAGGTGGCGAGATCGGCGGCCTGCACGGCGGGGTCGGGCGCATGCGCATCCAGCAGCCGCAGCGTCCATCCAAGAGACGTGAAATGCTGCCGGAGCTTGGTGCCGATATTGCCGGCAGCGCCGGTGATCACGACGGTGGTCATGCGGAATGGGTCCCCGGTATGGCGGCCGGAGGTTACGGCACCGGGTGCCAAGTGGCTACCGGGCGCGAACGCAGCAAAGGAGGGCGGGATGGTGCGTGTTGTCGGGATCGATCACCTGGTGATCCGGGTGAGCAACTACGAAAAGTCGAAGCAATTCTACGGGCGCCTGTTCGAGTTCCTGGGCTTCGAGATATCGGACGAGTACCCGGACGCGATCGGCTGGACCAACTGCAAGACCCGGTTCTGGATCGGGCAGGCCGACGAGGAAGGCCGCAAGCACAAGTACCGGATCGGCAATATCGGTTTCCACCATTACGCATTCGAGCTTCGCAGCCGCAAGGACGTGGATGAGTTGCAGGCATTCCTGAAGGAAATGGGCGCGACAATCGTCGACCCCGCCGGCGAATACTACGAAGACTACTACGCCGTGTTCTTCACCGACCCGGATGGGCTGAAGCTGGAAGGGATGAAATACGGCGAACACGCGAAGCGGACGCACGCCGGCAACTGACGCTGAACACCGATTACAGCTCGCTTGATCGGAACCGCCGCGCGCGTCATGGTCCGCCGATCATCCGGGACGAGTCTGGTGGTGGATCCTACGCTCAGCGGGCGCCGCGCCGACATGCCGAACGAGCCGACACAGGCCCAGCGGTTCGGCAAGGCTCGTTCGGCGCAATCGAGCGCGCTGCTGGAAGACTACGTGGAGCTGATCTCTGACCTGCTCGCCAGCGAAGGGGAGGCGCGGCCGACCGATATCGCGCGGCGGCTGGGGGTATCGCATGCCACCGCCATCAAGACGATCGGCCGCCTGAAGCGGGAGGGTTTGGCCGTTGCCAAGCCCTATCGCGGGGTGTTCCTGACCGGCCCGGGCGAAACCCTGGCGGAGCGGGTGCGGGCACGCCACCGGCTGGTGGTCGACATACTGCTCGCGCTGGGCGTTCCGGTGGAAGCGGCAGAGCAGGACGCCGAAGGGATCGAGCACCATGTCTCCGACGCCACGCTCGCGGCGTTCGGACGGTTCCTGCGGCAGCGGGAACGCGGATGACAATGGATCCGTGCGGGCATCTCGTGCGGGTTGCACAAAGATGACTGCGGAGACATAAAAGCCGGCGGCGTCATTGCCGGCCGGAGGTGCGGAACCCATGCGTTATCTGCCGTTGGCGTTCATTCGCAGCTCTGAGTTGGAGCGGGCGATCCGCGCGGCATCGTCGGATCCGCATCAAAGAGTGCTGTGCGCCACCTGCGGCGGGCGGGTGCCGATCCGCCCCGACCGGGCCGCGCAAACAGTGCGTTGCCCGCATTGCTGGCGCCGGCAGCAGGTCACCGCCGACGCGGCTGCTCCATGGCGGCTGTCGGAGAGTGCGGCCATGGCGCTGCGACGCACCCGGAGCTGGGCCCGGCGCATCTGACCGGGTTTTGCGCCGCGGAGCACGACAATGAGCGCCCGGGTTGGGAGTCCGCCCACCATCGGCAGCCTGCCTCGCCGGCAGGGATTGGCATTCCTGAGCCTGTTCTTCGTCCCGGCGCTGTCGCAGGCAATCCTGTTGACCGTGGTGCCGCTGGAGGCGCTGCACCTGCTGGGCAACGCACGCGCGGTGACATTGGTCTATGTCGGCGCCGGCCTGGTCGCGGTGGCGGGCCGGTTCAGCATTCCGTTTCTGGTGCGGCTGATCCGCCGGCGATTCGTGTTCACGCTGGGCACGGTCGCGCTGGCAGCCAGTTGCGCGCTGCTGGCGACCAACCGGCTGCCGGGCCTGGCGGTCGGGATCGCGCTGAGCACGTTTGCCTTTGCCTGCATCGAGATCACCAGCCAGCTTTACCTGCTCGACCGCGTTTCGCGACAGGCGCTGCGGCATTTCGAGCCGACGCGGATCTTCGCCATCGCCGCCCCGTGGACGCTGGGACCGTGGTTCGGCGTGTATTTGCAGCAGACGGTATCGTCGGTCGCGCCGTTCATCGTGGCGAGCGCCGCTGCCGTGGTGCTTCTGGTGCTGTTCTGGTCGCTGCGCCCGGGGGAGAACGCATTGCTGGCCGCGTCTCGGCGGCCGCCCCCGACGCTGGCGCGGTACCTGCGCCGGTTCTTCGCCCAGCCTCGGCTGCGGCTGGCCTGGGGGCTCGCCGCGGCGCGCTCGTCCTGGTGGAGCATGTTCTACGTGTATGCGCCGATTTACGCGGTGACGGCGGGTCTGGGGGCCGAAACCGGCGGCATATTGGCTTCGATCGGCAGCGGATGGATCTGGCTGGTGCCGTTATGGGGCTGGCTGGGACGCCGGTATGGCTTGCGGCGGCTGCTGCAAGTCGGATACGCGGCGGCGGGCGTGCTGAGCCTGTGCACCGCGCTCGCGTTCGGCTTCCCCTGGTTGGGCGCCACGCTGCTGGTGTTGGCGGCGCTGGGGACCGAGACGATCGACGGCGCCGGCAACTTGCTGTTCCTGCGCGCGGTGCATTCCTACGAACGATCGGAGATGACGACGGTCTTCGTGAGCTTCCGGGATGTCGCGCAGCTTGGTCCGCCGGCGGTGTGCTCGGTGTTGCTGTCGCTGTTCAGCTTGCAGTCGGTGTTCATCGCCGCCGGCGCGATGATGCTCGGGTCATCGGTGCTATCGCGGCATATCCCACGACGGCTGTGACGTGCGCGCCCAGCTTACCAGCCGCTTTAGCGGCCGACCCACCCGAGAAAGGCGTCATTCCCGCAACAACGGTCATTCCCGCAACAACCGTCATTCCCGCGACAGCGGGAATCCACGCGAACCCTCGGAAATTCGCGGGCTCTAGCGTGGATGCCCATCGCCGCCGATCGCGCGCCCACTGCTTTCAGGCGCGGCGCCGCCGCACCAGGACCAGGCCAACGAGACCGGAGCCGAGCAATACCAGCGTTGCCGGCTCCGGCACGCCGGTGACGAAGCCGATCGTGTTACCTGCCCCGTTCGTATAGAACCCGACGATGTGGCCGGTGTCGTTGATGCCGTTGGCAACGACCGTAGTCGAGTTGAACGGATCAAGCGTGGTGAACACCCCGCCATTATCGAGGAATCC